>CAIJKT010000837.1 GCA_903821255.1 uncultured Lentisphaeria bacterium
AAAAGAAAGGAAAAGGAAATGTTATTATCACAACTTGTAAAGGCATATGCATACGATCTTGGTGCAGATTTAGTTGGTCTTGGAAGCATAGACCGCTGTACTCATGCTCCGATCATGATGAGCCCGCAGGGCGTTTTTCCCGGAGCTCAGACCGTGATTGTCATGGGAATTCATCATCCTGATGCCTGTATTGAACTCGGAGGCGAACAACATCCGCAGGAGATAGGGCCTCGGTGCAGTATCTGATGAACTCTCGTCTGGACGAGATGGCTTATCGCATGGCGACCTTTATTGAAAAAAGTGGCTATGGCGCCATCCCGATTGCCTCCAGCAACATTTGGCGTTACAATCAATACAAGGAACTCAAGGCTATTTTTGCGCCGGATGTCAGCAATATCTACATGCCGGTGGTGGCTGGTCTGGCCGATATGGGTTTTAATGGCTTGGCGCTAACCCCGGAGTACGGCGCACGGAACCGTTTTATCACGATTATCACCGATGCGGTTATCGAGGCTGATCCGATGATTCCACCGGGAACAGTTTGCGATAAATGTATGCTTTGCCGAAAACATTGTCCAAGCAATGCGTTATCCAAGGAAATTAACGGCGATAAGGTTTTGAAAATAGGCGATTACGAATATCTTTTCCCGAATAAAAATCTCTGGCGTTGCGCTTGGGGCGAACATTTTGATCTGGATTTGGATCTGAAAATTCCAGACGTGGTTACTGAGCAGGTTATTCTTGACAATGTGAAAGAACACGGCATTCGCTCCGGCGAAATGGGGCAGTGTCTGAAATTCTGCGTACCCAAACCGATTCGTGCATTTGACCGTAATTACTCGAAAACTCCGATGCGTGTTCATTGGGCCATCTGTGACGAAGCGAAGGAATCGCGTGCGGTGGTTGACCGGCTTCTGTCCAAGGTTTGCCAGAACGGTGTCGATGAGCTCATTGTGCATTCGGCGACGGAACTTAAACAGCTTGGATTCGACCTGGAAAAAGTTTTGCCTGGCGCTGTTAGTGCGGTGACTTTGCTGGTGGAAATTCCCATTGAGACGGATTGCCAGGAATTTCGTTTTGGTGCACAGTACCAGATTGATTCGCTTTGCTATGATCTTACTCGTGACCTGGAGACACTCGGTTTCCGCTCGTTGATGGGAGTCGAATCCAGCGGTTCACATCCGGATGCGGTTAAGGATGGAAGTGTCAGTGAGCGAATATTGAGCATCTGCAATGAAGGGGTCACCCGCCGCTTGATTGCTAATACCGTGGTTACCAGAAAAAACATTGTTCCGCATCGGCGCGGAGTTGGTTCTGGCTCACCGTTGCGTTTCGATGCCGGCAATGCCGTAGCGAATATCACCGGTCATATGATTGATTTGGCGAAAAAGCTTGGCGCTGATTTGACAGGCGTTGCCACTGCCGGACGAATTGATCAGCTTGCCGACCAGCTTCGCCCGGTGTTTGAAGGCGAGACGCTACTGACGGCGACAGACCGCTCAGTACGTTTTAAACCATGGGATCCTGAGGTATCTGTCCGTCCGGTGCGAGTCACCACGGCAGCGGATCATCTGCCTGGCGCACAATCAGTTCTGGTATTCGGCCTACGCCTGCATAAAGAGGTTTTGCGGTACGCCACACGGCCGCCAGCCGAAGCTGTCGGACCATACGCATTTCAGACTTACATTAGCAGTTGGCTTGGTTCAGTAATAGGTTTCAAGTTGGTGAAGCAACTAGAAGAACTTGGATATAAGGCTGTAT
>CAIJKT010000838.1 GCA_903821255.1 uncultured Lentisphaeria bacterium
CACTCTTCGAGGCCTTCGATACCCCGGTATCGGCAGCCTCTCAGAATACGAACCAATTCTCAAAATCTTCGCAATCTATTGTTAAATTTTCAGCCGTGCAGAGTATAATATAATTAAATATAGATGATTAACAAGTTTTAAGTTTCATAAAAGAGGATTTTCATCCTTGCGGCAATACAATCAATTACAACAACGGAGCGGGAACTGCATGGCATTTTTCAGTTATCATAATCGTTTCCGGGCTCAGGCTTATCAGTGCTCCGCGGCCAATCGGCATCTTGAATTTCTCCAATGTGCCGAAAGTCGCGATGTCGCTTTTTTTCAGGGTTGAGGATTTCTTAAACTCAACCGGATGCAATACGCCATCAGACTCAATCAGGAGATCGATTTCCTGCATCGCCTTGTCGCGGTAATAAAAAAACGGGGCCTGACGACCGGAATGCAGATAGCTTTTCAGAAGCTCGGCAATACACCAGGTCTCAAAAAAAGCGCCGCTCATAGCGCCGTCACTAAGTACTTGCGAGTTATTCCAACTGGTCAGATATGCCGCCAGGCCGGTGTCCAGAAAATATAACTTCGCCGTACTGACCATACGTTTGTTCAGATTTTTATAATAAGGATACAGCAGATAAACCAGGCCGGAAGCAACCAGAATACTCATCCAGCTTTTAGCCGTGGGTTGCGAAATATCCGCATCCCGCGCCAGACTGGAGTAATTAAGCAACTGACCGGTCCGCGCCGCCGCCGCCTTCAGAAAATTAAAGAAACGGCCGAGGTCGCCAACCTGAGTCAGGTCCCGGACATCCCGCTCGACATAGGTTTGAACATACGAGTCATAAAATATCTGCCAATCCGACTCGGCCCGGGTTATGATGCCGGGAAATGAACCACGCCAGATACGCCGGAAAAATTCAGGGGCTTCAACCATAGTCATTCCGCTGTTTGAAAAAGTCTCCGGCAGGAACGGACGGCTGGTTTGGTCCGCCAGTTCACGGTTGGATAATCCCAGCAGATTGAAGATGGCAACCCGTCCGGCAAGCGACTCTGTAACGCCTTTCATCATCTGAAACTGCTGCGAGCCGGTCAGCCAGAACATTCCATTGCAGTCCGGAGAATTTTTAAATCTGGATTCATCAACCAGCAGTTTTATATAAGGCAGCAGTTCAGGAGCATACTGTATTTCATCAATAATTACCGGCGGCGGAAAGTTGCTCAAAAAAAGCCGGGGATCATTCTTTGCCATCTGACGGTAATCAAGGTTGTCCAAAGATACAAACTTACGGTCCGCTTCTGCACTATGACGCAGAAATGTCGTTTTCCCTACTTGACGCGCTCCAGTAAGCAGCAGGATGGAGAAAGAGGCATTGGCCGCTTTAAATGCTGATTCAAGATTACGTCGTATAAACATAGCGCCTCCGGGCTAATTCAAAATACAATTTTACATTAGCCCGAATTTCTAAAAAGTCAAACGGCTTCAACCATTAAGAAGAAATAATTGAAATTGAAAATTGAAACTTAACCACAGAGGCACAGAGACACAGAGAAAACTTTTTTTATTATCTATTTTGAAAATTTGAGAGCTTCTTTATTGATAAAACCGCTGTCACCAGTCACCAGTCACCAGTCACCAGTCACCAGTCTCTCTCTATTCGTCTTCCTTTATGCCGCCGCCTTTGGCTTTTTCGCGCTTCTTTTCCAGCTCCCACTTCCGCTTGTCATCGCGCAGCTTTTCCAGTTTTTTCTTCTCCACCGGCGTCGGCTTGTCCAGTAATTCAGAGAAACGCTTAGTTGCTTCTTTTAAGTTTCCTTCTACTTTGCGGTATTCAGCGGTGTTGTCTTTGTGGGCATCTTTCATCCGGACGAGAAAATCTTTGCAATCTGCAATGTAATCAAGGAATTGTGTACTTCTCTCAAACCAACTTTTATCAATTTCAGTATTAACCTCGATATATGGAAAAATCTTCAGAAGCCTCTTGATAATATTGGCATAACTTTTACATGATAACGAGGATAGCGGTTTATCACTACTTTGCAATAATGTGTTTATAAAAGCATATTGGGTTAATATCTCAACGCGATCCGGGCACTGCTCTTCTTCAATCTTATGCTGCTTTGCCGCAAAAAGAACCGTATATGACAAAAACACTACCAGCAATACAATAATCTTATTCATTATTTACCTTCTATTCAACATATTCAAACGACAAAATCCTATATACTCCAACAGCTTCGCGATGGACCATAACCCGTATCTTCTGCTCCGCAACAATTTCATCGGCATAAACATAATTGCCGGATGCGGCGGGGAATTCCTGCATATCAAAAGTTCCCAGCTTAGCACTAAACGCCGGTGCCGCATTTCCATTCCTATCTTTCTTGGTAATAGGTATTCCAGTAGCGGCACCGGAAGGTGCGCCAATATCTTTAATCGTCTGGGCAAGGATGATAACCGTAAAGTAATCACTTACTCCAGTTCCATTGACATCGGTAAGATTAATGAATTTACCTATCAATTCTTCCTGTTTTGCATCAGTATCTTGAACAACCCCGCAAGAACCACTGCTTAGAGCATTGATTTTAGCATTAGCCACTTCGCTGCGGGTAGCGTAGTTCTGGGCCATAATTCCGTTACACAAAACATCTAAGAATGAATTAATCACAATTCTAGTGCCGGCACCCAAGATTCCGGGAGTAGCCTGATTGCTGCCGATTACTATCTTTGCCAGCAACGCTTGCAAAACGACATTTTTGCCACTACTCAAATCAATATACTTGGCGTTAATATTCACTTTATATTTCTGTGTGGCATCGGTCATCTTAATTTGATCAAGGATATTCGCATCGCCGCCGCCATTAGCGATATCGGAGTATTTCCCGCCTCCTGGAATACGAGCATAAGGATAGGTGGCATCAGGAATATTCGCCGCAACAAATTTAGCAGCCTTGTTTCTATCATATTCCTTCAAATTAATAGTCTGCCAGGCCACGCCACGGTGAATGAAGCCAAGCTCCCAGGGCGATACCATTAAGGCGTGTCTTATATAGGCGGTGGACAATCCTGCGGTACCATTATGCGCGGGGTCAGTAACGACTTCTTTATCCCCGGTTACTGTTGACGGGTCAACCAATGTACCGTTAAATCTGTTTTTAGCTGCAAAAGTTCTAATATCAGCCGGTGGTAAATTTGGTGCGATATATGGACTGCCGATAGTCCCTGCGCCGGACGAGAGAGTTTGAGCGAAACACCAGTCGCCCTGATTTAAGTTCTGGCGCGGATCATTAGTCTGGTACGACAAGTGAAAATGACCGTCAACCGGAAGAAAACCCGCATTTGTTGTAATGACAGTGTCAATCGGAGTCCAGTATGATGA
>CAIJKT010000839.1 GCA_903821255.1 uncultured Lentisphaeria bacterium
AGTCTTATTACATCGGCGAGGCTCTACTGACATGATTTCAAACATTACCTCATGCAGTATAGACTGAAGAGATTTTATATGGGCGATTGTTTCTATCGCCCTAAAAAGTCTATCAACAGGTAATTTTTTATTCTCCCAAGATGTAAAAAAAGAATTATGTCTTGCTGCTATAACAATTTTATCATAACATTCTATCAAATAGTTAAACTGTGCCTCCAAAATGTAACTAGGATGCGGTTTCAAATTAGTACTTGTATGTTCTGTTAACATATTATGTTCCACATAATCCAATGAGAACAATAGCATGTCATAAGGCAAATCTATTATGCCCTGCTGTAATTTCTCTTCAAGCCTGGTGATAATTTTCCTACAATGAATTATAAAACGATAATCAATAATTATCCTCATATCCGCTTTAAATTTTTTTAGTCGTGTAAAAATCCATTGTATGTCTTCGATAGAGATTTCTTGTAAAATTTTACTATGCATAAGTGCAGAGTGGAAATCCATTCCCAAGAGAAAATACTTCTCTGATATAAGGAACTCAGAAAGTTGCTTCTTTCTATATAGTTCTAAAATATTTTGTTTTAACGATTTAACGAGCTCGCTTTCGATTAACATGGAAATATTCTCCTGTAGCCTATCGTGGCCCGTCCATTTAATTCCTAATTTATGTCCATAAATTCATTAAATTTCCGCTGTTTATGCTTTTCATCCAATATTTTGAGTTGCATGATTTTAAAATAAGGTTTTTACAATCCCTGCGGGGAAGATTACATCGTTTTATTTCAACTCCATAGATAGAATGCTTTTCGGGAATATAGTCGGAGAGGAATAATATGCAAGCTGAGGAAACTGGAATTCCATATCCCGATGCGGACTGCCGGGTTTACTGCTTTAACGGCAATCCGAGTTGGTACTGCGAATGAATGCTTGATGTATTTATGGTTGAACGACAAGTTGCTGCAAAATGGTAAATTTTTGATGATTTTTATCATCTTGCGGCTTTGCCGTTTGAAATCTGCAATCATGCAATTAATTTGAGAGCATGGATTTTAAGCGAAAAGTCCGGAACCGGGTTCCGGAATAAATTATAGTTATGGACAGTAAAATCAAAGATAAAAATTTAGTAATACCGCAGGATTTTCTCTTCGGGGAAACCGAAGAAGACGCGCTGCCGCTGGATTGCGGCAGGAAACTGCACCCGGTAAATATCCGCTACGAAACTTACGGGGAACTGGATGCGGCCGGCAGCAATGCGGTTTTGATTCTGCACGCCCTCTCCGGCAACGCTCACGTCACCGGTTATTATTCCGAGGATGACCGCAAACCCGGCTGGTGGCATGAAATGGTCGGTCCCGGCAGACCGATTGACACCGACAAATACTTTGTGGTGTGCAGCAACGTCATCGGCGGCTGCAGCGGTTCTACCGGGCCGCGCTCGCTGAACATGGAAACCGGCAAACTCTACAATATGGATTTTCCGGTAATCACCATTGCCGATATGGTCAGGGCGCAATTCCGGCTCATGAGACATTTGAAAATAGAAAAATGGCTGTCCATTGTCGGCGGCTCGATGGGCGGCATGCAGGCGCTGGAATGGGCAACCGCCTATCCCGATCACGTCCACAGCGTGATTGCCATTGCCACCACCGCCCGGCTGTCGCCGCAGGGGATCGCGTTCGACTGGGTCGGCCGCGAAGCCATCATGACCGACATCAACTGGCAGAACGGCGAATATTATGAAAAAGCCCCGGAGAACGGATTGGCAACGGCGCGGATGCTGGCGCATATCACCTATCTGAGCGACGAATCCATGGCCCGTAAATTCGGCCGCGGCCTCCAGGAGAAAGATCAGTATTCATTCGACTTCTCCAGAAATTTCGCGGTCGAAAGCTATCTGCAATACCAGGGGGCGCGCTTCGTTGAACGCTTCGACGCCAACAGTTACTTATATATCACCCGCGCCATGGACTACTTTGATATTTCGGAACGCGCCGGCGGCAATATGTCTACAGCTTTCGCCGAGGTTAAAAGCTCGTTTCTGGTGGTGTCGTTCAGCAGCGACTGGCTGTTCCCTTCGGCCCAGTCCAGAGAGATCGTCAGCGCGCTCATGAACAACGGCACCGAAGTGACTTTCTGCGAAATTGAATCCAGTTACGGACATGACGCTTTTCTGCTGGAAATAGACACTCTGGGCAAGATGCTCGCTGATTTTCTCAGAAACCAACATCAGGAGTGGAAACATGGTGGAAAAACTTAAACAGGAATTGGCGAAGCGGCCGGATCTGCTGGCCATATATAAAATCATCCCGCATAATACCCGGGTCATTGACCTGGGCTGCGGCAGCGGAACCTTTCTGCGGCTGCTGAAAAAGGAAAAAGACGCCAAATGTCTGGGCATCGAGCTTTCGCAGGAATCTATCATCGAGTGCATCGACAACGGCGTTCCGGTCATCCACAGCGACCTGGACGAAGGGCTCAAATTCGTCAACAACAACTCTTTCGATTTCGTTGTGCTGAGCGAAACGCTCCAGGCGGTGCACCGTCCGGATCTGCTGATCAATGAAATGCTGCGGGTCGGCAAACAGGGCATCATCAGTTTCATCAATTTCGGCTATCTGCCGTCGCGCATTCAGTTGCTGCTTGGCGGCACCATGCCGGAAACCAAGACCCTGCCCAATCCCTGGTATAACACGCCGAACATCCATCTGGCCACGATCATTGACTTCCGCAACCTTTGCCATATGCTCGGCGTAAAAATAGTTCAGGAAATTCCGTTGGGCCGCGGCGATCATTCCTTCGCCAAAGCCA
>CAIJKT010000840.1 GCA_903821255.1 uncultured Lentisphaeria bacterium
GATACATTTAACCAGAAGCGAGGCTTTTTGCCCCGGTTGCAGAAAAGAGGTGACATCGAACTCGAAAGGGGCGAAAATGCTGCAGTTATTCCCGACATAAACCCCGTTGATCCAGACATCAGTCCTGAAGCCGGCCCCGTGAAACTTCAGATAGGCCGCGCCAGTCTCTTTTTTGAAATCCGGTACATCGATCGAACGCTGGTAACAGGCAATGTACCCCGGTTTTTTGGCACCGTATGTATAGCCGTTATCTTTTATTTGTCCAAGCGGCAGCGGTACATAGACATTTTGCCATGCATTAAAATCATAGCCGGGCTTGAGTAGCTGAGCCATGTCATCTACGCCGAAATTCGGGTCGATATTAAAATAGTCAACAAAACCGTCAGTGCGTTTAAGCTGTATCTTCCATTCCCCGTCAAGCGGGAGTTTTATCCAAGCCTTTGGTGTCTGATCCAGAATGAAGCTTGCGTCCGCCTTGCGCTCCGCTTTAAAATCAGGAATCCGGTCTTCGGCGTAAACATATCCCTTGGCCGGTTCCAGTTCAAGTTGTCCGGCCCCGAACGCCAATACCGAATTCAGCGCCAGCATCAGACACAGTCCAGTTTTAGTCATGAAATAATATCTCCTAAAATATGAATTTGATCGTAATTACAATGATTCCGGAATATTGCTTTACTGTTCAACAGGGGCATAGGAAATTGAAAATGCCCATTTGAATTTGGCTCCCGGCTGATAGGTGACGGGCTTTTCATGCCATGGCGTCTGTTGAGATATGTCCAGGCGCAAATGGTCGTCTTTCCAACTGCGGCCATCGTAAAAAAACAATACGGTGTTTGGATCGCCTTCGACCGTGATCATTCCCCCGGGTATTGCGAATGCCAGTTTTTTTGCGAAAACCTTCAGGCTGTCGGATTTGCTGTATTCGCGCGGGACTACGGCCATTAATTCCTTGCCGTCGGTGGTTTCCGCTTTATAACCGCATCCGGCAAAGCTCAGCGGAAGTTCGCACAGCGCTCTGAATATATTCATGTTGGCCGCCATTGGCACGGTGATTTCCACTTCATATTCGGCGCTGATGCGGTTGGGGGTTAAGGTTATTTTTTCGTTATAAGTTGCGCCTTGCGGATATTTTTCATTGCCCATGACTGCGGCCTTTCTTGCGATTACCATGGTGTCAGCATCCGGCCGGCTGATGTCGCAAAGAGATTTTTCAAGAAACTGAAAAAAACGGGGGTCGTGTTTTGCCATACCTTCAACCGGTATGTAATCTCCGGAGAGAAAAAAATGGCGCATGAAAACCTTGTCGCCGATTTTCAGATTCTTGATTCCTCCGTAAGACGTGACTTCAGCGGAAAATCCGGAACTTTTATACTGCGTATCTTCGGCTGAGCCGGTAAACGGAATCAGCAGACTCAAGACGGCAGCGAAAGCGAGAGCACTTTTTTTCATTTCACAATAATTGTACATATTCTATCTCCTTATGGTTAATTGCTTTTATATGATGAAATCAATTCGTCGAGGTTGCTACGCAGCAGCCCGATGTTATGTTTGGCTCCTGCGGTAACGGCTTCATTCGTCATCCAGCCGGAATAAATGGATTTTAATTCCGACGCTATTCCGTCGAGCTGCTGCTCCATCTGTTGTACATCCTGTGGGGTAAACGGTTTTTCAGAAACGGATTTGATTGTGCCGCTTCTGAGTCCGGTGGCGGCGAAGATCACCAGTCGTCCATGACCCAATCCCGGTTCCGGCATCCAGGAAATGGCGGCAATTTCACGGTCAGGATGCGGATTTTGCCAATAGCTTAAATATAGAACTATCCTGGATCCCTCATAAGTATCCCCCTCCCAGGCCGACAATCCATTTTTGAGCAGCGGCCTGACGCCCCACCAGTCATTGGTGTTGATTCCGGCAGTAAACGCCATTTCGCATTCGGAACCGTCGGCGTATTTTATCCGCATCCGTGCAGCAGTTTGCGATGTACCCAGGTAATAACCAAAATTGAGCAAAGCGATGCCGTCGTAATTTCCATTGCTCACTGGCAGCGATACAGCCGGAGTTTCTGCATGAATTGCAATACATGAAAGCTGATCTTCCCGCGGCAGGAGAAAATCAATCCCTCCGGCAGTTATTTCTCCGGCTGGCAGTTCAAAGTGTTCAACATGAGGCGGAAGGCAGTTTCGCGCCGTACTGTTGGCTCCGGCGCTTATGTCCAGCGGTATGGAAAAACCGCATACTTCCCGGCGGAAACGCTGCTCCGCCAATTGCCTGCTCCTGAAATATATTGAAACAAGACCGGCGGAAACTTGCGCCATCGCCATGAAATCAGCGGCTGCCGGACTGGCCGCCGGTCCGGACAGTTCCAATGTCTCTGTTACTGGTGGTCCGTTATGGCAGATGCTTTGATCAAGCTGCATCAGTTTGTCCGCGCATGCGGACGGCAAATTCAGAAATGAAGCAGTGAAGCGTTCCATAAAAACCGGATAAGTTTCTTCCCTGACATGCCATGAAAAATCTGCCCCTGCAGCTATTCCGCACCATGCACCGGCTACCGGTCCGTTGGTATGCCAGAAAGTAATCAACACCCCTTCGCCATGATTCGCATGGGCAACCTGGGCAAAATTTTTGTTATTTTCGAAACGGGACCGACCGGCCGAAAGCGGACTCCAATTGCCCTGGCCTGCCGCAGTGCCAGCCAATACCTTGAAGCCTTGATCGCGGAAAAATCGGAAATACGGATACTGGTGGTAACGTCCGCCATGCGGACCGTTCCAATACGGGCTGAAGAGTTTTTGCCGTTCTTCACTGCAAATTCCTGCCGGATTGGTGAAAAGCTCAGGTCTTTTCATATTCCGCTCCTGACCGTTGTAGCACCAGTCATTGATGACTATATCGCGCGGGAAGGATTCCAGTGCTTCCGGATATTTAATCAACATGTCCCCCCAGATGATCGGGATTTTACCATGAGCTATAATCCAGCGGGAGAGTTCGCGATAGTAGTTCAGATACAGTGCGGCCAGAGTCCCGTCAGCCGCATGGCGCACGCACTCCGGACAAAACCGTCCCAGTCTGAATACTTCGTCCCCGGAAATATGGGCGTAGCGCGAATCGGGGTGGAGTTCCAGTACCTCTTCCCATAACTCCTGGATGAAACGCATCGTTTCTGAACGCGAAGGACACATCTCCGCAATGGAATCTGGAATTTCTTTGAGAGGCGCATATTGCGGATGCCGCAAATATTGTTCGGCATGGCCGAGTGAATCCACCAGCGGAATCACCTCGATATAATTGGAGCGGGCGGTTTCCAGGAGACTGAGCAATTCTTCGCGGGTTAAAGAATTGTCGCAGACGGCGGCATGACGGCGCCATGGGAATCGTCCGTCATATTCCAGTACCAGAGTGTTGATTTTCAATTCGCCCAGATTCTCAATAGTCTGTTTTATATACGAATAAACGGGATTGAAAGCATGTCCCAGGTTGAGGTGGAAGCCGCGCAGCTTCAGGTCCGGCCAGTCGGTAATTACCTCCGCAGCAACCGGCGCATCGCCGGCCAGCAGACGCTTCAGTGTCTTGATACCGTAAAATGCGCCACGCTCGTCAACGGCGGCGATTTCAATCTGCCGTTCGCTGATTTTCAACTGGTAGGCTTCCCCCTGAACAGCAGATTCGAGACCGGGAAACAACGTTTCCAAGGCAACTTTTCTGATTATCAGAACCGCCGCAGACAGATTACCGGGGATAAACCGGCGATGACCTGAAATCGGGCGGTTCAGTTCGTCTGCCAGCCGTTTCGCTTGAAAATAATCGTAACTTACAATTTCGTCAGGCCCCTGATAGCAGCCGGTACTGATCTGCCGGATTTTTGGCAAGGGCAACAATTGTTGTTGCATACTCTTTAATTTCCCTTCTTAAGCAGGCGTTATGGTATCAGGTTATGACCGAGCATAGCCTGAGTCTGGCTTTGACCGTCTTAATTCAATTTATTTTGATTATTTTAGCGGAATCTGCTTAATTGTTTGGTCCGAATCCAGCCCACATCAGCTTTTCCGCTTTATCCCAGCTTCCTCCTAAATATGTATAGCCAACTTTATCATATCTGCGATTCTCGACATGACCATCAAAGAATGCGCAATTGGTGGTTTGCTTGTTGGCGTGACGATAAGCGACGGCCCCGGAATTAAGTTTTTCTCCATTATTCCAATAGCTTGTGGGATTACTGACCCAGACATTGGCGCTCCAGTCAGTGGAATCTATAAAGGCTACTTTTTGGCCCGGCTTTTTTATAAGTTTTAATGCATATGCAAAATGCCAAATGTCCGGCACGTCGTTATAAGAGGTGCCGGCATAGCTGCCGTCGACCGGACGGGTGGCACCCCGCCAGCCGGTATAACCATAACCGGCCATGGTGTTATCGTTATGAGCGGCCATTGCATTGGGGCAGAGCCTGTTTGCAGGCCAGAATTTCATGGCTGTGCTGGCGCAAGGCGTAATTTTCAAGATATTTTGAAAGGCTGCGTTGTCATGCCAGCGAACTCCGTAGGAAAGCGGAACCCAATAGTCTTTGTTCTCATCTGCATATATTACTCCAGCCAGCGCCATCTGTTTAAGTGTGCCTAAACATGAGGTCTGTTTGGCAGTTTCTCTTGCCTTGCTCAGCGCCGGGAGCAACATTGAGGCCAGGATCGCAATAATGGCGATCACGACGAGGAGTTCAATGAGTGTGAAATTCGCTTGTTTCTGGTTCTTCATTTTTGTATCTCCTTAATTAAAGGTTGTTGTTTGTTTATATTGTAACTTATTCATGCCATTGTCCAATTAGCCGCGTTATATCCCATCAGTCTTTTTATTTCGTCAACATTTTTTTCTGAAGAATCGCCAGTCCATGACAGCAGGAATTTCGCCGGTTCTCTGACTAGAAGAGGAAGACTGTCGTCCTCCGGCCTGTTAATCAGCCGCAGCAAAGTATCAACCGCTGTTTTTATAACTTTATCGGGATAGCACATAATGACGCCGACAAGCATTTCATCGCGCAGCGGCGGCGGTTCCCAGTTGTCAATAATGTTGATAACGCTCGGTAATTTATTTTGATAGCGCCGCAATCTGTGCGCCAGGATAGTCATGCTCAGCGGCCCCTGGACAATCAGGAAATCAGGAGGATTCCGGCTGATGCGTTCAAGACAAACGTCAATCGAGGCGGCATCGAGTGGGCTGACCGCTTCAATATTGGGCGTGCAGCCTGACTCTTCGCACGCTTTTATAAACGAACTGCACATCTCCTGTCCATCATTTTGGATTACGGCGGAATAGGCAATCATGGTAATTGCTTTTGCGCCGTCACGGCGGAAGTAATCCACACATTTTCGCATGGCGTCCGTGAAATCATTCTCAATGGAATGGAAACGGTCATCCCGGTCAAATATCCTTACCATTGGATAATGCGCTTCAGCCAGTCTGTTACATACTTCGGCATCCGTGGCAAGCGAATAGATGATGCCGTCGGCATGGCGGCTTCGCAGATCTTCAAGGCATTTTATTTCTTTTTCCGGCGAATACTTAGTCGCTGAAATCAGCAATTGAACGTCATGTTTGCTCGTCTCGTCGAGTAGCGTCGCCGCCATCAGCGAGTTGGACGGTACTGCCAGTTCGGCCACCACAAATCCGATAGTTCGAGTTTTCCCGGATGAAAGCGCCTTGGCTGTATAGGACGGAACATAACCGAATTTTTTTACGGCTGCATCTATTTTGGTCTTCGTGGCAGGACTTAGCCGCTCTGCCAATTGATGCTTGTTCAGGTGCATTGAAACTGCCGATTTTGACAGTCCCGTATATTCTGCGATATCTTTTAATGAAACCCGCATGCTTAAAAAACTCCAAGTTGAACCGGTTCAACAACGATTATAGTACAAATCCTGAGCTTTGTCAAGAGGACAAATACGGCATATTGAATATTTTTACGAATAAAGGGTAATGCCTCAGTCTTTACGGTGGCTCAAAATATCCGC
>CAIJKT010000841.1 GCA_903821255.1 uncultured Lentisphaeria bacterium
CGCCGTATATTTCCGAGCTTTGAAAAATTATGCCGCGGCGTTTGCACAGCGAAACTATCTTCTCCATGAGTTCAGGATTTTTGTGATCAACTGTCATAAGTTTTAATTATCTCCATAATATGAGGTTTATATTTTCAAAAGCGCTAATATACAGCAACAGATTCAAAACCGCAACTTTCCCGGCGGAAAAACAGCGAGAAAGAGTCCGGAAAAGCCGTCTGCTGATCTTCATAACTTCAGTTCATGGTATTCGCAGATGGAATCCAGCCATTTGTCGAGCTGCAACCAGTATTTATTGGCTCTTTCCGGCAGCGCCATGTCACCGATTCCCGCTTCTACCACCTGCTCGATGAACAACTGCTGCTCATAATTTTTAGCTTCATCATCGCAGAGCATATCCGGCATGAAACCGTTCTCGTGAAGATAACCCATTTTTAAAATCACCGAGCAATGAAGCCTGTTCCATAACTGCCCGAAGAATCTTTGTCTGATCAGCTCTTCATTGCCGGCGGGGCTGAGATGAACGAGAACATTGCCCAGTACAATGCTGGTCTGGGGACAAGGCAGATCCGGCTGCGTATTGGCCAGGAGAAAATTGCCCAGCTTATTGGCGAGCAGAAAATTTTCCGGGACTTCGGCAATATTGTCGTGCTCCGCAATCAGTTCCGCCGTGGTCATGTTATGCAGCGTGGAGTTCTGGCTCTCGTGAAATGACACCTGGATTTCCCTGAAAAGGTCTATCACCGGATATTTTTTTGTGCTGAGTTTCAGCTCGCCTTTGGCCAGCAGATCAAGCTTGCCGAAATCCGGGCTCAAGCCGCTGACGATCAGGCTGGTTTCCATATATGGCGTTTTGCGCAGCACTATCAGATTGGTTGTAATCAGACTCATGTTTCAACCCGGGTTTATGATTGTTTTTCCAGCAGCATATTAAAATACAGACAGCAGCGGTCAGGCAGAAATGACGGCAGCCGCTTATAATGTTTAAGCTTGAAATACTTTTTTGCCGATTTCAATACTGAGCGGTGATTGGTGACATGGTGGTCATCAATATTATTGAATCCGATAGCTTTGAACAGCCACGGCATGACTCTGTTCACGCTGGGCATGCCGATCAGCAACTGGCCGCCGGGCTTCAAGATGCGCTGCATCTCTTTAAGGATGGGGTCGAACTCGCGGATATGCTCAAAAACGGAAAAAGCGACAATCACGTCGAAGTGCCCGTCCGGGTAACCCGCCTTCAGGATGTCTTCCTGCTTCAGTTGCGCTTTAATATTCTGCCGGTCCAGTATTTCCGTGAGGATTTTGGCGTCGGACAGAATATCAATGCCGTGCAGTTCCCTGCTGATTTCCGCGAGGGTGTTGAACAGCAGGCCGCTGCCATAGCCGAAATCCAGCACGCGCTCATACGGCGGCGTCAGCATGGACAGCCCGTCCTGAAGCCGTTTTACATAAAGCTTGCCGATTAGCGGTTTATAATAATAGCGCAGCGGATCGTCATAGCGCGTCACCGGCATATAGACATGCTCTTCCGGAAGTTTAAACAAAACTGACTTTCGTGCCATCGTTTTTCCTGTCTGCTTTATGTGTTTCCTCAAAATATATGGTAATTGCGGTATTTTCAAGTCCGCAACCGCACTTCTCAGAGCTCGATCCGGATTGCCCTGCCGAAACCTTTCGGGAACTGGCAAGGCAGACATTGCCCGAACGCATGCGGCGCCTTATCAATCAGGATGGAGCCTCTTGACGGCGCTTCATAACCGGCGGCCCACACTTCGATGCCGGCGCTCCGCGGGTCAATGCCGCTGAGAATCAGGCGGTAAAAGGCTTCGCCGCCGTCCGCCACCCGCGCGGCAAAGAATTTCTGGTTCCGGTCAATGTCCGGCCACTGGTTCCTCGCTTCGCCGTATCCCGGCTGATTCCAGGGGATTTCCGTCACCGGGATCGCATAACATGAACCTTCCGCATTGGGATATCTGGAATTGAACAGTTTGATCTGCACTTTTTCCGGATTGGGGGTTTTTATCCTGAACTGGAGTTCGAAATCCCGCAGACGATATGGAACTTTCATTGAGAAGTAAACTTTCAACGAATGAGCTGCGGTTTCTTTGCCGCTGACCGCGGCTTTCAATTCAGGCTCCTGATAGATCTGCTCGACACAGGGCCTGACTTTGTCATTCACGCTAAGCGAAGCCGGGAAGCGGTATTCATATTTTTTGCCGTTCTTCTCCGTCATGTAGGAGTACGGGAAGACCGGCTTGATGCTTTTGGAACTGAGAATCAGTACTTTGACCTCATGCGCCAGCAGGGTGATGCTGCTGTCCGGGTTCATGAATTCGTAATGGGGATAGAACTGGTAAACCGTCTTCACTTTATGATCCGCAATTTCGCCGCTCTTGAAATTCACGACCTGAGGAACCGGGGACGGGTTGCGGATGATGCACCAGCTTTCATCATTGCCGGGCTGGACGAATCCGTAGATTTCGCCTTTGTTCGGATTGCCGAGAATCATCCTGCCGTTACTGACAAAAATATGTCTGGCGTTTTTCCGGCAGAATGCCATGATCCGGCGGAAACTGTCCGCCTGCCATTCCTCAAGTTTTTCGGGCTGGAGGGTATAGGCCATATAGGTGCTGCCGCGCATGAACGACATCCACAATGCATTGGTCCAGAGGCCGGGTTCTTCAACGAACGGGTTGCGCATCGCGTCCGGAAATTCATGGTTGTCAAAGCAATCCAGCGGCAATGCGCTTTTATCCCGCTGCAGGATGTTGTAATACATGATATCCCGATGCGTGGTTGAACTGTCGCGCTGGCTCTTTGACGGAAATGAGGTGTACTCCGAATCGCCGCTGTCTGACAGCCACAAGTGATTGGCATGACAAAGCCACCAGGGCGAGGTCCACCAGCCGTTGCGGGTAATAATGGCCGGGTTCTGTCTGCGCATGGCTTTATCGATGGCGAACATCACATTCATCGAGGCCTGGCGGACATGGTTTACGGTCGGATAGCATTCTTTCATGGCGGGGTTGGTCGCACATTCGTTATCCCAGTCTATCTTAAAGTGCACCGCGCCGATTTTGCTGATGAGTTCGCGGAAGCGCTTTTCAAGCAGCATGCTGAATTTTTTGTCAACCATGATGCCGTAGCCTTTGCCGCAATAGGCGGCGCTGTCGCCGCTGCCGACTTCCATTCCGTTTTGCGTCATGTATTCCGGACTGATGCCCATCGGTCCGTTATGGGACAGCCACAGGCTGATTTTAGCGCCGATGTCTTCGACTATCCCGGCAAGCTTTTTCAGCCCTTTGTCGCGGCCTACCGATTCCTTGGCCTGGAAGACCGACTGGCGGTCATTCCAGCCGGCATCCAGCGTGAACACGTCGGGAATCAGGTCAAATTTGGCGAATGCCTTGAAAAAACTTACATAATTCTCATAACTGACGGCATATTCGTAATTGCCGATATAGGGGTCCGCCCAGAACGTGCAGAAGGACACCAGCGGCTTTTTCAGCGGCGGAATCCGGATAGTGTTGAGGTAATCAAAGAAGCCGGCGCGGGGATTGCCGCTCCAGCCGAACACCGCTTCCACCGTCTCCAGCCGTTTCCCGTGCCACTGCGGATAATGCAGCAACTTGAATGACGTGCCTTTTTTCGCCTTTTCCGGAAGATTGAATCCGGCGGGATGTTCCAGACCGGTAAAGTATTTTTTCCCGATGAGCGGATAGCCGCAACCGGGCATTCTGCCGATGCCTTCCTCTTCGCCGTGAGTCTGCTTCGCCAGCAATGTCGCGGCGCGGTAGCCGCAGAGTTCCAGTTTGTCATCCAGCAATTGGCTGTCAATTTCCACATAATCCGGAACCGGCAATATGTTTTTGGCGGTGATGTCCACCCGCTTTTTAAACCAGCAGCCGTCCGCCAATTTTAACGTGACTTTGAATTCCAGCCCTTTGCCCGCAAAGCTCTGGCTGATGCCTGTGCCGGTAATTAGCGGTTTGTCAATGGCTTTCTCCGCTTCGATTCGTTTGCCGCCGATGCTCAATGCCGCCGCCGGCCACGCCAGTTCCAGTATCTCGCCGGACTGCCTGTCAGTCACTTGCAGAGTATTTCCTGAAACGCTGATTGCCAGCCATTTATTTTGAGTTTTCATAATTATCCTGATCTTGTAAAGTTATTTGCAGAAAACCTGAACTAACTAACTTAAGAATTTTGCGGCATTTTTCAATGACTCTTCCAACTTTTATTAATCTTTTATTGTAATTCCAGTCCTGGCAGCTAATTGGTCCAATGAGCTGCCATAACCATTCTGGACACCGCGCACCCTCATTTTGGACAGCCCCGTCCGACACGGACGGCAATGCAGCAAAACCATTCTGGACACCGCGCACCCTCATTTTGGACAGCACCGCCCGACACGGACGGCAATGCAGCAAAACCATTTCGGACACCGCGCACCCTCATTCTGGACAGCCCCGCCCGACATGGACGGCAATGCGACAAAACCATTCTGGACACCGCGCACCCTCATTTTAGATAGTACCGCCCGACATGGACGGCAATACAACATAACCATTCTGGACACCGCGCACCCTCATTTTGGACAGCACCGTCCGACACGGACAGCAATCCAACATAACCATTTTGGACACCGCGCTCCCTCATTTTAGACAGCCCCGTCCGACACGGACGGCAATGCAGCAAAACCATTTTGGACACCGCGCTCCCTCATTTTGGACAGCCCCGTCCGACACGGACGGCAATCCAACATAACCATTCTGGACACCGCGCACCCTCATTTGGACACACCCATTGCTGAATACTTTATCCTGCGTCAGCAGAGCAAAACGGGCAACCGCCCGCATTTTGGACACCGGCCATACACAACACGTTTTCGTAATCCGGGAGTTCCGGGAAGATTGGGAATTCCGGGATATGCTGCCCGATACGGCGGCAATGTAGCAAAACCGTATTTCGGAGATGTTGGAGACCGCCCGAGCTGGAATGCTTTCGCATCTGCGGCCAGTCCGGACTCCGGCGCAGCCGGTATCAACCCCGGATGCAACGGGCATTCCGGAGAGTTTGGAGACCCGTTGAGCTAACCGGTAAACGATGGTTTTCAGATTTGGCGGAAATTTATAGTTGTAGAAAGAGGCCGGGTAAATCCACAGTCGTCCGGCAATTTCAGGATCGGAACCGCCATTGCCCGCATGTTGTTCCGTTTTCGCCGGAAAACTTTCATCATATTTCAAAATTACCATTCCGGTCTCCATTTTTTATATTTTGCCAGGCGTTGTGCATCTACATATAGTAAAGTTGTCAACAGAAACCGTAAAATTAAGTTCAATAATGGCAAAAAAAGCAAAATATCTTTTTGACACGAAGGAGTCGTTCAAAAATAATGGGTCCTTTCTACTGGTGTCTCGGGGGCTCTTTCGGTTTTGCCGGTTCGTTACAAAGCTACGGCTTTATCAGGAAATCGCAGACTGGTTTCGTTGATTTTTCCATAGACCTTGTATCCCGGCGGAACATAAAATGCCGGTCAGACGACCAGGACTCCCGGGGAAAATGCGATTGGACGCATCGCTTATTTTGAGGGCTGCAATTTTTCCTGTCCGGCGTATTGCGAGTTAAGCTGTCCGGCTTTTCTGATGATCTGCTGCTTGTCCTTCTTATTCTGGTCGTGAGCGGCATACATGCTTTTCATGGTTGCGGCCAGGATTATCAGCAAAGCCGCCGCCAGCATCAGGACAAAGATGGTGGCAAAACCACCCTGGTTTTTAATATCCGGCTTCATTGCGTTCCTCCTTCCACACAGGCGGCGATCCTGGTGAATTTATTCAATTGCAGTTGATCTTTGGAATTCAACATGGCAATATTCATGATTATGCGCGGCGGCTCGCCCTGATTTTCCTCCAGGGCAAACGTGACGGCAAAGCCTTTCGGCAGAGCAAAACTCTTATCCGTTTCACCGGCGGTGAACACCAGCCGGTTGTTATTCATTGCAATGACGGAGCCATTTTTGAAGACAACCTGGTCCGGTTTGACCATGAACGCTGCGCCGTTGCCATGAACAAAACTGCGCAAGTATTTTGAAACCGCGCTGACGGACTTGATCTGAAACGCCTTGTCGGTGTATTTGCTGTTGATTTTCTGACTCTTGTAATAGAACAGCAGGGCCATATTCATCAAAACCCCGGCAAGCACGATCACCGCCATCATTTCCAGCAGCGTGTACCTGTTTACTCTATATGTTTTTGCTAGTGTTGACATTTTATCTGCACCTCAATCAGCGGTTTGCCGTTATTCCGGATGATGGCAAGCACAGCCCCGTCCGCATCCGGCGTGAACCCGGCAGTCATTTTCGTCCTGTCGCTAATCCCGCTTTTTTCGTATTCATCCAGAAAAATTCTCTTTACATCGTCAATATTGTACTGTTTCCTGTGTTCAAGCCGTTCCAGGGTGTTGTCAACGACCATCAGACCGCAGCTTTCACCGGTGAAAGACTTGTCCATGCGCTGTATCGTACTGGTGGTGGCGAAAAAGCAGGCGGTCAGAATCATGAGCAGCCCCAGCGCGAAAATCATTTCCGGCATCAGGTAATACCTGATATTCAATTGTCGTTTAATTTTCATAATAAATATGCATCCTTTACATCTATCATGCCGTCCGCCGCCATTTTTTC
>CAIJKT010000842.1 GCA_903821255.1 uncultured Lentisphaeria bacterium
CACCCATATCCCCCGTTACAATCGAAAAATAAGGAAAGCGCCTCGCGCCGGTGACTATTCATCGAGCAACTGGTGACACGACGGCTGTTGGACTTCTTCAATTTTTAAATTTTAGTTTCATTCTTTTTTGCTGTTTTTTTTTGATTTTAATTGCAAAAGTCAACCGGTTGACGTATAATTAATTATAGAGTTGAATTTAGGGGTGTAAATTATGGATTATAACGGAAAACGACTGACGATGAAGAACATCGCCGAGCTGGTCGGAGTGGATAAAGCGATCGTCTCCAAGGTGATCAATCAGGTTGAAGGCGTGCAGGTCAGCGAAGCAAAGCGGAATAAGATCAAGGAGATTGTACAGCATCACAACTATACTCCTCTGAGTTCCGCACAGTCACTGGCGACCCGCAAAACACGGCAGATCGCTTTCTTGCTGTCAAGTTGTACGGAGATGTCGCTGGCCAATGAGACTTTCGGCATGATGCTGTGCGGGGTGGAGGAGGTCTGCCGGAAGCAGCGCTACCAGTGCCAGATCGCTGTTTGCGATCTTATAAATATCAACAACTTCATGATGCCGGAGAATCTGCATCGCCGCAGCATTGATGGCTGCATCCTGACTGGGGCAATTAGCGAAGAAGTGATTGGACGGATCGCCGAAGTTCAGTTGCCGCTGGTAATACTGGGCGGAGAACCGCTGCGTCGCCTTATCCCCACCATCAGCAGGGATAGTTCGATTGATTACAGTATGTACCTGGATTACTGCGCCTCGCGCGGTCACTTCCGCATATGGATTGCCAAGGATAGCGAAAACGTCCGCTGCAAGTTTGGCGTGTTGGCGAAGAGACGTTCGGAGTTTGAGTTAACCATTCTGGCGCAGACGGGCGGCGAATTCGAGTATGCCAGGCATTGGAGCGAAAAATTTATTGCGCTGCCGAAAGCAAAGCGGCCGACACTGGTTCTGGGCTCCGACCAGTTCTGCTGCGGGATGGCGACGCTGCTGGCTCAACATGGTATTTGCT
This sequence comes from uncultured Lentisphaeria bacterium, assembly GCA_903821255.1. Next base: position 1,017 of record CAIJKT010000842.1, read on the forward strand.
GTCCGGAAGATATAAGTTTCGTTTCCGAAAGCGATACCGAAATGGCGCGGTGGTACAATCCGCCGTTGACGACCTTTTCACCGGATTTCCGGGAAGTCGGGACAACTGGGGCCAGGGTGCTGATTGAAATGCTGACCCATGATTTAGATATCAAGGCGGCGGTCACATTGGCGAATCAGTATCCGATGCAGAGCGTACTGGTCGAACGCAGCTCGGTGAATAACTGTGCACATTAGATTTTTCAAAAAGGATTTTCATAAATTAAGTCAGAACAACTATAAATGGAGGTGCTCGTATGAAAGGTAAAATTTTTACATTGATTGAACTCCTGATCGTGATCGCCATCATCGCAATCCTCTCCGCAATGTTACTGCCGGCACTGAACAAGGCACGGGATAAAGGAAAGGATATCGGATGCAGGAGCAACCACAAGCAGTTCGGATTCCTGCTGGCCCAATATAATAATGATTTCAATGACTATTATCCGATTGCTCCGAGAACTGGCGACCTCTCTTCCACCCGCTGCTGGAGCAGACAGTTATCAGAACTTTATTTAGGTTATCAATTCCTCAGCTCCGGCGGTTACTACAGCGGCACTCCTAAGAAAGTTTTTCACTGTCCGGCGGGAATCATCAATCCGGACGCTTCTAAGAACCCGCGTGGATATTCAATGAATTCCTATGTCGGCGACGTGCAGGCAGATCGCAGCGCCACTACATTGTACGATGTCGCCACCCGCACCAGACCTTACAAAAACAGCAACTCGATGATGGTGGTGGTCGATTCGTGGAGTGACCGGGATTCGAAGCTGGAATGGATATTCGGCGGCAAAATCAGCAATGGAGAATATCTCAATCAGTGGCAAGCCAGATATGTTGCAAACCGCCATCAGAACAAGATCAACTATCTTGTCAAAAACGGCGCGGTATTGCAGAGCGGGCTCAGAAATGACGGCGCTACCAACGATGGAGGCATTGATATTATATGGGAACTGCGGACTGCCGGATATGTTATGAACGGAGCAGTGCATTCATACTGAGTTTGAATATCAGGCACCGGTGAGAAGTAAAATTCTACAACAGGATTTTTAGAAATTGTGGCCCGGCATTAAAAACGAGGAGAAAGAATGAAGATTTTGAGACGACAAACGGACAGCACCGGGCTTTTCATTGGAAACAACTTTTCAGGACTGAATTTTTACATTATGAGAAAAGCTTTATTGTCAGTATCTTTGTTTATCATCTTTACATTGAAGCTTACAGCCGCCCATGAGATATCTTTTTCATTTGATGAAAAAGGAAAATATGAAAACTGGACGGAAAATGGCAAATTCGGAGGAGCTTTGTTATTTAAGGGTGATGGCGGAATCGAAATGGACGATATTTCCTCTTTTCAATTCTCGCCCGGGCAAAGCTTCACGCTTGAACTATGGGTAAAGCCGGCCACTCGGAATATGCAGGCGAAACAGACTATATTGGCTCAGGAAGGCCTGGAAAGTTATTGGAGGTTTTATCTTTACCCGGGAGGCAGGCTTGGCTTTGCTTCAGGAACAAAAAAAGAACAGAATATCAACTTTCTCTCCGGTGAAATCTCTATCGGCAAATGGAGTCATCTGGCATTCGTGAGGGACTGCGAAGAAGGCATGGTCAGATATTATTTTAACGGAAAATTATTGCGGGAGGAAAAAGATCCTGACACTGCTGGACAGTTTTTTATTAAGCAGCCAGTTTTGGTTGCTGCCGGGAAAAACGGCAGCAATGCTTTTGAAGGTTTTGTGGATGAAATAGCAGTTTCTCAATACGCTAAAAGAGAGTTTAATCCGGATGAAGCGTATTCATCGAAAACACTGGAAAAGTCAAGCGTCTATACCCCGCTGCCCCCTGAAAGCGAATCGCCTGATCCTCAAACAGCCGCCAGTTGGAATGAAATTGACAAAGTCGCTCTTTCAATCGTGCCGTGCCCGAAGGAATTCAAGTTAACAGGCGGCAAGCCGTTGAAAATAAACAGCGATGAGTGGTCCATCCTTTTCAATGCCACCCGAATGAAAGCTGGAGTTGACGAAATAAATTTGAAACTTGTTGAACTGGGAAATAAAGCGATAACTTTAAATGAGAAGAATAAAGCAAATAAAATTATCGCCGGGACATTTGAAGCATTGCAGGAATATCTGTCCAAAATCGGAAATCCTGAAAAGCCGGGGCGGCAGGGATATGTTATCGGTTTTTATGAAGAACACGGCAGTCAGAACTGCATAATTGCCGGAACTGATGAGATCGGGGTGCAATATGGTTGCGTCACATTGTCAATGATGCTTAAAAAAGAGCGCGGGGGAGTGGAATTAACCCGGGCGCGGGTGATAGACTGGCCTGATTATAAATACAGAATGGGATTTGAAGTTTATGGAAGTGACGTGGAGCGTGGAAAAGAAATAATAGATAAAGCGTTCCGGTTTAAATATAATATGATTGCGGCCGATGGATTTTACAGAACGATCGAAAGCATGCTTGAAACTGCCGGACAAAGAAAAATTATATATAAATATGCCGCGGACCGGGGCATAAGAATCGTGATGGGAGGACGTTTCAATGTTGGAAGTGCGCCTTATCCCCAAGACATGACCGGCTATACAGTATATTATTATCCTTACAAAACTGAAGAAGGATTGCTGGGAAATCTGAAAGAAGCATATACCTGGTCGCGTGATGATCTCATCGATAAAAAAGGTGATTTAGTCGCAAAGTTTATGCGGGAAACCGGTTCGAGTGCATTTTTCTTTCACGCTATGGATTGCGGCGAACGCGACAATCCGGAAAATTGGAATTATAGAACTCCGATGGACAAAAAGAGATGGAACAATGACAGGGCCGGAGCTGACGCAAATCTTATTAATCGCATTTTAGAGAAAATGAAGGAAGAAAATCCGGACGCAATGATGCTGGCAATTATTTATCCGTACGGGGCTGGTTATTTGAAATATCCGGAAGTGAAAGCATGGCTTAGCCGTCTCTCGACTCTTGTGCCGGAGAACATATTTTTCTGCGTGAGAGAAAGCGCAAGAGAAAATATGGAAAAGTGGAAAGACTCAAACAGGCAGGGCCGGTTCATCTACCACGAGCCTTTTCCATGGTCTTTAAGGATTATGTTTGCCACAGCCGGACGTTACGCAAGGACTTTTTTCTTTGATGACAAAGATATTTACTGGTTTTGCTCTTCCGGCAATTATCAATGGCCGGCGGTTGGAGTTGCCGCGGAATACTGCTGGAACACTGAGGCTCCGGGTTGGAGATGGCAACCGGAAAATCACCGGGAAATGCCCCAACTGGATTCTATTCCGCCAGAAATAGCAGGGAAACTGCTGCCCAGGATTTGTGCAATTTTATGGGGGGAAAAAGCGGCGGAAAAGATGAGCTTCGTTTACCTTCAAAACTTGTCCTGCGAAATAACCGCCAACATGTCGCAGTTCGCCGGAGCCGAGCCGCTGGCTTATTTCAAGTCAAAATATGAAGCTTCAAAAAAAGCGTTGGATTGGATAAATGATGCGGAAAATGAAGTCAGACCTTCAAGCAGATGGTATTATAAGATTGTCAGGAATTTCGTATTCAATGCCAGATACTTGACAGAAGCAAAATACCGTTATTATTTTTCAAGACAATTGCTGTCGGAAGAAAAATACAAAGAAGCTGA
>CAIJKT010000843.1 GCA_903821255.1 uncultured Lentisphaeria bacterium
ATGCTGCGGAATACCGCACCTGGTGTCAAATTCTGGATTAAATGGCCGAATGACATCTGCTGCGGATTAAAAAAAATTGCCGGTATCTTGTGCGAGAATAAACTTTCCTCCGCGTCCTCCGGCATGGTTGCCGGTATCGGGATCAATATTAACATGCCGCAGTCGACGCTTGACGCAATTGACCAGCCCGCAACATCACTGTCCGTCGAAACCGGCAGAAAATTTAATATTCAAGCAGGCGTGACGGCATTGGCGGATTCGCTCCGCGGATACTATGCGGATTATTCCAGGGCTCCGCGGCAATTGTTCAATCTGTGGAAGCAGGAGAATCTGCTTATCGGCAAAGCGGTTGAAATCTTTGACCCCGGACAGAAACTGCTTCAGGGCAGGATTGTTGATATTGGCGAATCCGGAGAAATATATTTTGAAACCGGCGGCGGAACGGTTAAGTTTTACAGCGGCGATATCAGGATCAGAAAAGATTCTTTTGGCGGGGATATTTTCCGGTAACGGTAATTTGTATTGCTCAACTGCGGTTTACAGGTTGAAATACTCATTCAAAATGCTATCGTTAGAGCTTGTATTTACAAAAAATTAACAGCCTCTTAATATAAGTGCTTAAAATGATTATCAAAACCAAGGCATACCCGAGAGCTGCGCTGATTGGAAATCCGTCCGATGGCTATTACGGTAAAACTATCGCTTTTGTCTTCAGCAACTACTGCGCGGAAGTCATGCTTTACGAAAGCCCGGAGCTGGATCTGCTGCCCGCTTTGCGGGACCATTCCAGGTTTAACAGCATTCAGCATCTGGCGGAAGATGTCGATCTCTACGGCTACTACGGCGGCATACGGCTGCTCAAGGCGACAATCAGAAAATTTTACGATTACTGCCAGAAAAACTCGATTGAACTTGACGACCGGAACTTTACCATACGCTACCAGACCAGCATTCCCAACCGCCTCGGACTGGCCGGTTCTTCCGCGATCATCACCGCCTGCATTCGCGCGCTGAAGCGTTTTTACGATATCAGGATTCCCAGCCCGCTGCTGGCGAACCTGATCCTGGCGGTGGAAAAAGAGGAGCTCGGCATTGACGCCGGACTCCAGGACCGGGTGGCGCAATCCTACAATACTCCGGTTTTCATGGATTTTGACAAGAAATTCATGGAAGAGCACGGTTACGGCAATTATCATCCGATTGAAATACCGCCTGAACTGAAAATCTACATCGCGTTCAGAACCGATCTGGCGGAAGGTTCCGAGATTTTGCACAGCCGCCTGCGCGAAGATTATGAAAGCGGGAATCCCAAAGTGCTGGCAGCCATGCAGGAATGGGCTGATCTTACCGTCAAAGTCAAAAGCGCGATGGAAAAGCGCGATTTTACCAGCCTCCCGGCGCTGCTTAACCGGAATTTTGATCTCCGCTGCGAAGTATGTTCTTCCGTCAGCAAAAAGAACAAGCAGATGGTCCAACTGGCCCGTTCGGTCGGCGCTTCGGCCAAATTCACCGGCTCCGGCGGCGCGATTATCGGAACTTATGAAGATGAAGCCATGTACTCAAAGCTGAGAGAAAAACTCAAAGAATTCGATATAGAGGTCATTAAACCGGAGATCGTCACTGCCGGCGATCTGGCCGTCTGAGGTCGTAACCGGTAATTATTCAGGAGGCGATATGAGAAAAGCAGTAATTCCGGCAGCCGGTTTCGGCACCCGGTTTCTTCCTTTTACCAAAGCCGTTCCCAAGGAAATGATTCCGCTGATCGACAAACCGGTTATCCAGTATGTCGTCGAGGAAGCTGTAGCCGCCGGCCTGACTGACATTCTGATTATCATCAGCGGCGGCAAAATGGCGATTCAGGACCATTTCAATCCGGAAGTCGCGCTGGAGCAGCGCCTGGAAAAATCCGGCAAGACCGCGTTGCTGGAAGAACTCCGCGTCATTAACCGCCTGGCCAATATCCATTATGTTTATCAGCAGGAATTAAACGGTCTCGGCGATGCCGTCAGTTATGCCGAGTGCTTTGTCGGCGACGAACCGTTTGCCATACTGCTGGGTGACACCGTCACTTCTTCCGATGTTATGCCGGTGACGGCGCAACTGGTCAAAACTTATGAAAAAGTCAATGCCTCTGTCGTCGCGCTGGAGGAAGTGCCCTGGGAAAAAACCAGCCGTTACGGCGTCATCAGCGGCAAAACCGATGACGGCAGCCTCTATAAAGTTGATAAATTCGTGGAAAAGCCGGCTCCTGCCGATGCCCCGTCAAATCTGGTCATTGCCAGCCGTTATGTGTTCACTCCGGAAATTTTTGAGTGCCTGAAAAAAACGCCCCGCGGCAAGGGCAATGAAATCCAACTGACGGATGCCATGCTGCTGATGCTTCAGCAGCACCCGATGTACGGACTGAAAGTCAACGGCAGACGGCACGACATCGGCAATAAACTGGACTTCATCAAGTCCACCGTTGAATTTGCCTTGCAGCGTCCGGAATTCAAAGACCAGATTGCCGCATGGCTGAAAACGCTGAAATATTGAGAAATTAGTGCCCGCATAGCGCTATCCGTCATATTTTTTAAAGAAATACATCCCCGATCAGCATTTTTATAAATGTTTAATTTTAAACATTTTAGAATATCAGCAATATATCCGTCATTTGTCCGTCACGGCAGTCGTTGATAAATTCCGCAAGGCGGCTGCCGCCAGATTATTGTCCGGGATTAACGGCGGCCTTCGCCGCGGTCTCCTCCGCGATTATTATCCCCGGCGTTGTCAAGTGTTCCCCGGTTGTCGCTGCCGGCCGGAGTAACTGCAGGAATATGACTGGGTTGAACAACGCGCGGGGTTTCGTTTGCCACGCCGCGAGTGCGGTTGTCGGTGACAACCGGCACCGTCTGGACGGAAGCGCGATTGTCTTTGACGGGTATCTGAGTTTTTACAGAATTCTGGTTATCAACTGATTGTTTGCGGTTTTCATACACCGTATTCTGAACCCTGGCGTGATTGTCATTTGCGACGTTCTGAGTTCTTGCGGAATTCTGGTTGTCAGCCTGTACGGCCGGAACCGTTTTGCGGTTTTCATACACCACATTCTGGACTCTGGCGCGAGTGTCGCTATTGAC
>CAIJKT010000844.1 GCA_903821255.1 uncultured Lentisphaeria bacterium
GACTGTCAAAAATGTCGGAGTGGCTGTCCAAAATGGGTGAAAAACTGAAAGACATTATGCTCAACGACTGTCCAAAATGTCGGAGTGGCTGTCCAGAATGGCCCATAGGACCCATAAGACCCATAGGACCCATAAGACCCAGATTACGAAAGACGTTGAGCGGGACGGGGCTCCAAAGTATCGGAGTTGTTTGAAAATTTTAAAGCTGTTGTGCTCAACGACACTCCAAAGTGTCGGAATGGCTGTCCAAAATGAGGGAGATGATTGTCCAAAATGAGGTTCTATTGCAGTGCCGTCCGTCCCGGACGGCAATATCCCGGAATTCCCAGACTTCTCAGAACTCCCAGATTACGAAAACCGTTGAGCAAAGCATGTGTCAAAAATGAGGTAATGGTGTGTCCAGAATGTGCGGATCGGTTGTCCAGAATGAGTCAGGACGGTTCTGTCGGGGCTATCGGCCGAGAAGGCGGAGAACGCCGTTGATGAAAGTCAGCGGATGCACCGGGCATCCGGGGATATAAAGGTCAACATGGTATTTGTCGAAGAATTTGCGGTTAAGCGCCGGAGAGTTCTGAAAGACTCCGCCGCTGATGGCGCAGGTGCCCATGGCGATGACAATCCTCGGACTGGGAACGGCCAGCAGCGTGTCCTCCAGCGCATAGGCCATGTTTTCCGAGACCGGGCCGGTGATCACGATGCCGTCGGCATGGCGCGGCGACGCCACCATTTCAATCCCGAAACGGGTCATGTCGAAATTCACGTTGGAACAGGCATTGAGTTCAAGTTCACAGCCGTTGCAGCCGCCGGCGGACACGGAGCGGAGTTTCAGGGAGCGTCCGAACAGCCGCTTGATTTCGTGGTTGGCTTTCACCGCGTCAAGCGTATACAGATGCCGGTCGGCGCTGGAATCGACGATCAGGGTTTCCCGTTTGTCCGCCGCCATTTTATGGAAGCTGGTGAACTCAATGGACTGGCTCCGGCAGGCGCGCCGGCAGTCGCCGCAGAAAGTGCATTTGCCCAGATCTATTTTGAGCGGACGGACCGTGACCGCCCCGGTCGGGCAGGCCTCGGCACAGTTCCCGCAGCGGGTGCATGTTTTATCATTGAGCCGGGGGAATCCCCTGAATTTGGGATTGACTTCAGCTTTTTTAACATCGGGGATATATTGCTTCCCCTGTTTAATTCTAACTTTTATGGAATCGAACATGTGATCATCTCCTTAAAGGTCATGGCCGCAGTATGAAAGGTCAAAGCTCTTGTTGCAGATCGGGAAATCGCTGACGCCTTCGCCTCTGACCGCCAGCGCCAGCGCGAACCAGTTGTTGAAAGACGGATCCTTGAACTTATAGCGGACGGCTTCGCCGTCCGCCCCGGTAAGCATGACATGCACCAGTTCGCCGCGCGGGCCTTCAACCATGGATACGGTCATGCTGTCCGGTTTCAGGCTGCCGCGTTCCGCCAGCAGTTGCGCGCCCGGCGGCAGTCCGCTCAGCAGGTCGATCAGGTAGCCCAGCGAACGCTTGGCTTCAAGGTAGCGCATATAGGCGCGGGCGAAGACATCCCCCGAGTCCAGCGTGAGTTTGTAGGCCGGATAAAGCCGGTAAAAGCCGAACGGATGGTCCGCGCGGACATCGCGTTTCAGGCCGGAAGCCCGGGCGGTGATGCCGACCATGTTGATCTTTTCGGCAGTTTTGAAATCGACGATGCCGGTATGCTGGAAACGGCTCAGCACCCCCGGCATATTGAACGTCCTTTCCCCGATGAGAAACACCCGTTCGCGGACCATTTCCAGTGTCTTCAGCAGTTTAGCCGACAACTCGGCGTCAATGTTGAAATTGACCCCGCCGGGCCGGATCAGGCTGTAACCGAAACGGCTGCCGCAGATATCCAGCAGCGAATTGATGACATAGGTGCGGGTGGCGCCGAAGAAAGTGTTGCCGGTCAGGTCGCCGACATCGGCGCAAAGTCCGCCCAGCGAACTCATATGCAGCGCAACCCTTTCCAGTTCCAGCGCCAGCGCCCGGATGGCGGAAGCCCGGGCGGAAACTTCCATCCCGGACGCGCTTTCCAGCAGCGACGAATATGCCAGCGAATTGGCAATGGCGCTGTCGCCGGTGATGGATTCAACCAGCTTTGACTTTTTCCAGATGCTGCCGTCAGCCATCATCGGCTCAATGCCGCGGTGCTGATACCCCAGATGAATCTCCAGGTGGTGCACCTTCTCCCCGCTGCACATGAAGCGGAAATGCCCGGGTTCGATGACGCCGGCGTGAACCGGCCCGACGGCAACCTCATGAACAGACTCCCCTTCGACTTTGAAAAAAGGATAGTCGGCCATGCCGGCGGAACGGTCGGCCCGGTTGTGACTGAAGCGGACCGGTTTGAGCCACGGATGGCCTTCCGGCTTAATGCCGGTTTCCTCGAAAAATTCCCGCTCAAAAAGATAGAAACCGGGAATTTCACTGGTGATTGACGGATATGATTTTTCATTTTCAGCGAATATGACGGAAGCGGCCAGCAGCTCAGAGCGCGGGTCGTTGGCCAGAATCACGAACAGCCGCACCCCGGAGTCGAGTTTATGCCCGAAAAACGCGACAGGGTGTGCGCCCCGGCCGCACTGTTCGATAATCTCCGAACGCAACCCGACGGCGGTTTTGACCGGAATCGCGGACAGGTCTATGGTTTGATTGTTGCCTGTGACTGCCCAGCTCATATTTTACTCTCCCATAAACTTTACGGCATTGTTCAGCATGTCGATCAGAAATGACGGGATGTACAGACCGAGGCAGACCGCCAGGCCCAGCAGCACGATTTGCGGGATGTAGCCGGTGGCGTGAATCCCGCTCTCATCAAGCGTTTCCGGTTTTTTGGGATCTCCGGAAATCATGCTGATGACATTCCTGGCGATCCCGTAAATGATCGCCGTCAGCATAACACAGAATATGATCGTCAGAATGACGCTTTTTGCCAGCAGTTCCTTGATAATCAGCAGTTCGCTGATGAACGTGACAAACGGCGGGAACGCGCAGATGCCGACAAATGACGCCACCCATAACCAGGCATTGGCCGGAGACACTTTCAGCAGGCCCGTCACGTCTTTGATCCGCTTGCTGCGGAACAGGCAGAATATGTTGCCGGAATTGAGGAAGAACGCCGCCTTGACCAGCGAATGGCCGATCGTATGCAGCAGCGCGGCAAAAAGCCCCACGCCGCCGATGCTGGTTCCAATGGCGACAATCCCCATGTGCTCGACGGAAGAATAGGCCAGCATGCGTTTATAGTTCTTGGAACGCAGTATAAACACCGCCGGAATCAGCAGTGACATGAATCCCATGATCATCAGCAGAGTATTGGAATAGAAGCCCAGCCCGGCCATAATCATGACCTTATGCACACGCAGCACCCCGATAAAAGCGGCATTCACCAGGGTCGCTGAAATTAGCGCGGTCGCGGGGGCCGGCGACTCGGCGTAAGCGTCCGGCAGCCAGTTCTGCATCGGCGCCAGTCCCATCTTGGTGCCGAAGCCCAGCAGCAGAAACGGAAACGCCATTTTCAGCCAGAACGGATTAATGAGTCTGGCGTTGTTGTTAAGGGAATCCCAGAACAGCGAGATTTCGCCGCCGCTGCCGCCGATGCACCCGATCGAGAGCAGGATTCTCCCGATAAAGGCGAAAGAGATGCCGATCGAACAGATGAAGATGTATTTCCAGGTGGCTTCCAGCGCGCTTTTGCCGGTATAGTAGTAGATCAGCATGGCGCTGAACAGCGTTGACGCTTCGAGGAACACCCATAACATGCCGATATGCGAACTGAGCAGGATGCCGTCCAGCGAATCCACGAACAGCAGCAGAAAGACATGGTACTTCCAGCTCCGGTCAACATGCTTTTCCTCCTGCTTGTGCGAAAAGAAGCTGATGCTGTAGACGGCGACCGCGATAAACACCACGGACAGCACCAGCAGAAAGATGGTGTTTAAATTATCCGCCTCAAAATAATGGTAGTACATCTCGTGAAAATTGGCCAGGTATATCGAGGCGGCCAGGTGTATCACCGAATACAGCAGCGTGAAGTATATGTGCAGACCGCGCAAAGGTTTAACGAACAGAATCGTCAGCGCCAGCGCCAGAGGCGTGATCAGCAGCAGAGGTATCATTAAAGATGTCATTTCAATCCCTCAGTCCTTTCAGTGAATCAATATTCTGGCCGGTAAACGAGGTCTGAATCATCTTTACGAAGATTCCGGCCAGCAGCACCCAGGCAAAAATATCCAGCATTACGCCGAGGTTTACGATAAACGGCATCTCCTGGGCGACGGAGAGCGACAACAGGAATATCCCGTTTTCCAGGAAAATAAAGGCGATGATGTGAGTTATCAGTTTCTTTCTGGTCATAATAATGAACAGCGCGGCCAGGATCACGGAAATCGCGCCGCCGAAAAACAGCGGGTTCACCGGCTGGCGGGTGCCGGTCAGCCAGTACGCGAACACAAATCCCACCGCCGTGATGGCGCTAACGATCATCAGCGAGTAAAGATTCGGAATGGACGGCTTGGACTCCCGCTGAATCTCGTTCTGCCGGATCAGCCTCATCAGGTAAAGCGGAATCACGATGGTTTTCAGCACCAGCGTTTCAAAAATAATGAATGAAAAAGTAATGTAGTCTGAAGGGGAAATGCTCTGCAGCGAAACCGCGAACAGCAGTGCGCCCTGGGCCGCCAGCATTTTAATATAAGCCTCCATGCGGCTGCTCATGGCGACATAAAACATGGTCACCGCGAACAGGATGATAATTGAGTTCTCAAAGTTTACAGGTGCGGTCATAATGCTTTTCCCAGCTCCATCATTACTATGAAAAAGATGATTATGGCCAGCGCCGTAATCATAAACACGAATTGCGGTATATGCGTCATGCGCATCCTTGCCATGACTGATTCCAGAAATCCGATAAACACGGCTTCCGCCGCCACGAACGCGCTGAATATTATCATCCCCGGCACAAAGCCGACGCCGGTCGGAGTGGCCAGCGACGCAATCAGCGACGCGATCAGGAAAACTTTCAATGCCGCTCCGTAGAAGATGAACCCGAGGTCAGGACCCGAGTTGTCCAGCACCATCACTTCATGAATCATTGTCAGTTCCAGATGGGTTTCCGGGTCGTCCACCGGCAGGCGGCCGCCTTCCGTCAGCAGCATAATGAACAGTCCGATGGTTGCGAGCAGAATCAGCAGCCCGGAGGCGGGGCCTGAATTGTAGATGGCCTGAAAAATAGACTCAAACGACCGGCAGCCGGAAATCCAGGCAAACGAGCCCATGATAATGAAAAACCCCGGTTCCGCCAGCGCGGAAAACGTCACTTCGCGGCTGCTGCCCATGCCTTCAAAACTGCTGCCGGTATCCATGGCGCTGACCACCAGCATGAATTTGCCGAGCGCCAGCAGATAACAGAACATGATGAAATCGCCGTTGAAGCTGAGAATTGCATTTTTGCCCGCCATCGGCACCACCATTGCCGCGCAGATGGTTGCGGCCAGCGACGCCGAGGGCGCAACCATGAATACCGGCGAAACCGTCCGGCTGATGACTTCCGATTTTTTCATCAGCCGGCTGAAATCAAAGAACGGCTGAATCACCGAGGGCCCCTTGCGGCCGCCCCATACCGATTTCACCCGCCGGATTATCCCTGAAATCAGGAACGGGAAAAATATTATCATTAAAACGCTGATGATGATTTTCATATTTTTACCAGAATATTATCCATATTAGTGACAGAATCAAAAACACAATCCCGTAAAACAGGTAATACTGCATCCTGCCGTTCTGAATCCAGGAGAATCCGGTCAGCAGAAACACGGTCCCCTGCCCCAGCGGCCGGATGATTGCGGTCTCAAAAACATCCTTGATCTTAAACTCAAAAACCGCTTTCAGCGGAAAAAGCCCTTTCACGCCGACAGTATTATCCTTTCTTTGCATCACCGGTTTGATCACATCAAGAAACGGCATGGAAAAAGACGCCGCGGTATATTGAATGCGGCTGGTCGGATTGTCGTAGCCGCACCCCCAGGTGCCGGCGACAGCCGCCGGCTGGCGGCGGAGCAGTTTAAGCCGCAGCGCAAACAGCAGTATTGTCAGCAATACCAGGGCGATGAACACCATTGAAATAACATACAGCGGATCATGAAACTCAGCAGCAATGCCGGGAATATTTTTGACCCCGGTTATTACTGCCGCCGGGTGCTCCGTAATTCGCAGCAGAACGAGCGGCAGAACGCCGCCGGCGAGGCAAAGCGCCGCCATCAGCGTCATCGGGAACGTCATTGCAAACGGCACCTCCACCGCGCCTTCGGCATGCTTGTCGCGCGGCGCACCCATGAAAACAGTGCTGAACAACCGGGTGAAGCAGATCACCGACACCGCGCCGACAAACGCCAGCAGCGCAAAGCTGGCGATTGCCGCAATCAGCAGGGATTCGCCATTGATGCCTTTGCAGTTCAACATCGAATAATAGATGATGAACTTGCCGATGAAGCCGTTAAAAGGCGGCAGGCCGCATATCGCCAGACTGCCGATCAGAAATGCCGTTCCGGTTTTAGGCATCTGCTTGAACAGACCGCCGAGAAAATTCAGGTTCCGGGTATGGGTCTGCATATAAACGGCCCCGGCTCCGTAAAACAGCAATCCTTTGAACAGGGAATGGTTGAACAGATGAATCAGCGCGCCGGACAGCCCGATCATTGCCGTCACCGGGCTTTTATAAGCCATTCCCAGCATCGCCACCCCGATGCCGATGCCGATGATGCCGATGTTCTCCACGCTGCTGTAGGCCAGTGCGCGTTTAATGTCGTCCTGCGCCGAGGCGTAGAAAATTCCGGCCAGCGCGGACAGCACCGCCACCGACGTAAAGATATAGCAGACCCACAATGACGGCACGCCAAGCACCATGATCATCAGCAGAATGCCGAAGATGCCCAGCTTGATCATGACCCCGGACATCAGCCCGGAAACGTGGCTGGGAGCCGCCGGATGCGCTTCCGGCAGCCAACTGTGCAGCGGCAGGAAACCGGCTTTGATGCCGAACCCGGCAGCCAGCAGAATAAAGGCCGTGTCGGAGGCCGGACGATACGTCCCCGACTGGAAAAAGTCATGAAAGTCCGCGAAATCCGCGCTGCCGGCAAGACGGATAAGCACCAGAAAGCCGACCGTCAGTAAAATTACGCTGACATGCATCATGATCAGGTAGAAAATACCCGCGTCAAACACTTCCTTTTTTTCACTTTCAAAGATAACGAGAAAAAACGAGGACAGCGACATTATTTCCCAGACAATCAGAAAAACAATCGCATTCCTGATTACCGGCAGCAGCAGCATCGCCACAAACAGACATATCAAAAAGAAGAAATGGGCGGAGACGGCTTTGCCTTTCCCGTGGTATTGCTTCATGTAACCGCTGCCGTACATGGCGCAGAATATTGACCCGAGGGCAATCACCATGACAAAGAACGCGGCAAACGGATCAAGCAGTAAGCGGACCTGTCCGATCGGATAATTGGCCATAAATGAAAGCGGATACGCTTCTCCCGATAGCAGGATTTTGACACAGGGGACTAAAATCGTGACTCCGCCCAGCAGACTTCCGCAGGCGGTCACCAGACCTTTCAGGCTTTCATTCACCATCATGGACAAAACTGCTGTGAGCAGGTATATCGCAATTCCAATGAAAAAGAGGTTCATGATAAGAAATCCGGATCAGCGGCTCCAATTTTTCTTTTGAATCTCAATGTATTCAAAGATTTTTTCTTTGGGAGCCTGTTGCTTCAGCATCGTCAGAAATTCCGGCTGGCGGCATAAGTTCGATATTTTAAACAGCATCTCCAGATGGCGGCATTGATTTGCGCTCAACACAATGAACATTACGCTGACGGAAATCTTGTCCAGCGCTTTAAAATCCACCGGCTGTTCCAGAAAACAAATGGAAATGCTCTCATTGTTTATGTCTGAAAGAATCGGCACCCGCGGATGCGGAATGGCGATCCCGTCCCCGACGGCGGTCGGCATCATGGCTTCGCGCTTCAGCAGATGGAATATGATCAGGTCCCTGTCCAGTCTCGGCGGAAGCGTGACGGCATTCATCGAATTCCTGATCACAGCTTCAACCGTATCGCCGGCAATCTGGTAATAGATGCCGCCGCGGTTCAGACATTCGATTATATCGACCGGCGAGTCCGGAGACTGGGATTCCATAACCGCCGGAGACGCATCCACTTTATTGGTAAGTATCCATTCGTTCAACTCTTCACGGTTGAAACGATACTGGTAGTTGATCTTGTAACAGGGGATCTTGCCTTCGTCTATCCACTTGGTAATCGTCTTCTCGTCTACCTGGAGCAGATCAGCAACATCTTTGATTTTTAAATCCATTTTTTGCAGCACCGAATATATAAAAATATGTCAAAGTAAAAAAGACATCGGATAAATTACATACTTTTTCTTCATTTTTCAAATAGTTTTTTACCGGAATTCACACAAAATGCACAAGATATTTATTATTAATGCTTAACAGCAAACCGGAATATGCGCAATCCGTCAGCGGTTTTAGGACTCCGCATGTTTCAGACGGTTCGGGACGAAAACTGCCACAACGCCGGTACGGGACAATCCGGACACCCCGATATTACAGTTCTGTCATTAAAAACAGGGGATTCGTGGCCGTTCTCTGATACGATTTGTTTAATATTTGTAGATAAACACAAAATAATCGGATAAATATTTGTATTTTTCTGTTTTGTCTGCTATACTAGTAACTGTAGAATTTTTGATGATGTTTTGTAAGTGTTAAATTTATGATGGTTGTCAAATATTTACCGGACGGGAATTAGTCCTGTTCAGTAATTTTTCTATTTTGTCATGCCTCGTTTTAGGCTGACGAAAACCGGCGAGTCACCTGCCGTTAAAAGGGGAACATTGAAATATCTTTCTGGCCATGGAAAAATTTTCGGTTCTATTTTACATTAATAATCATGGCGTTCAGGAAGAAGAAAAATGAATCTCTATGTCGGCAACCTCTCATTCAA
>CAIJKT010000845.1 GCA_903821255.1 uncultured Lentisphaeria bacterium
GGTTATGCCGGCCGCATGGGCGAAACAGTCTCTGCTCAACGACACTCCAAAGTCGGAGTGTGGAGAAAAGCTAGGGGTCAGAATTCAGGGGTCAGAATGAGAACTTGGAAATCATAAGCCAGGAACAAAATGCCTTGTGCTCAACGACACTCCAAAGTATCGGAATGGGCTGTCCAAAATGGTTTTGTTGCAGTGCCGTCCGTGTCGGACTGGGGATCGGAACCGGGCGGGAGCACTGCACCGGAGAACATTCTGCACACGGGTATCTCCCGCAGTCGCGGGGTCCAAAATGCTGAGATGGTCCAGGATTTTTATCATCATGATGAAAACCGAAGGGTTCATGACGTCCATAAAATACTGCAACTGTTTTGCGTCGTTCTGCCGCATATTATCTTTGTTAAAGAAAACCGTTAAAAAGCGTAATTTTATTCTATTTTCTGTTTTGATTATCGCGTCAATGTGTGGTAGAGTAAATATTTGCGATTTGAATTTAAACGCCGGTTGGGGTAATAATGGTTCAAAATTTTGAGACGAAATTAATAGAAGTATCCAGTGAAGAGACACTTAAAGAGGCAAAACAACTGCTTAAAGGCTCCAAACTGGTATGTGCATATAGAGAAGAGAACGGCCTGCTGAATGCAGTATTTCAGGATAAAACCCGTTATGAATACGCCGAGATAACGACCGGCGCGGTCAGCAGCGGGAAATGTTCCTGCGGCCAATGCGGGGAAAAGCTTTGCGCGCATGCGGTTGCCGGAATCATGTATCTGGGCCGTTTCAGCAGCGGCAGCGTTCCTGAAGGCAAGAAGGAAGCGGATAATCCCGCGCGTTATGCCGGACTTAAATATGAGAGCTTCATTGAACTGGTGCAGAAAGCCGCCGATGAACAGCATGCGGAACTGCATATCCAGGCGGAATCGGCGTTTCCGCATGTTCCCAGCAAATGGGAAAACGCGGTACTGTCGGTAAAGATGAGCGTTGACACTAAGGAATACATAGGCAATGTCAACAACATCCGCCAGTTGCATTTCGGCAAGAGCCTGGCGGCCTCGCTTAAACTTAATTACTTTTCATTGCACGACCGGCAGATCATCCGTTTTCTGGCAGTCAACGCCGAGGCAGAGAGCTCAAAACTGCTGCTGGATTCAGAGCAGACTTCCGAATTTTTTCACTGTCTGATTGACTATCCCAGATTTTACAAAGACGGCAACCGGGTGATCATTCACCGGGAAAACGCCGAGCCGGTGATGCTCTGCACCAATACCGGACTGGAGTTTGTGCTTTCCCCGGCGGTAGTCATCAATGGTTCGGTACTTCCGCTGGTCGGCGCCAAAGTAATAACCGGGCGCAGCGGCTGCTGGGTCGGCATGGAAGGCGAATACTGGTGGGTACCCGGAACCGTGGAAGTATCCTGGCTCAGAAATTTTCTGCGCAACAATGAACAGCGGATCAGCACCAAAGACACCCGCGCCATTGAAGAGATCAAAGATAAACTGCCGCTGCATATTATTGAAACCATGCCCGGAGAAGTGCAGGTCAGGAAATGCGCCTTGTGCATCGACGGCGGCTTTACCGCGGAAAAAGCTTTACGGCTGAACCTGAAATTCAATTATGAAGGCGAGATGTTCAATGACGACCGGGGCCGCACCCAGCGCACCGGCGGGAAATTCTGGAAGCGGGACGAAAAATATGAGAAATCCATATCCGAAGAACTGGTCCGCTTCGGTTTTGTCCGCGGTCAGGAACCCGGCGAATATACGTTGTCTGACATTGAAGCCGCCGGAGTTTTTCTGGACCGTGTAATCCCGCTGTGGATGGAGCAGAAACGTGAACTGTATTTATGCACTGAAATCGCCATGCTGTGCGGCGGCGGGCGCGGCGTTACAGCCTTGACTTTCAAATGCGAGGCGCTGGAGCCGAACGCTGATGTTTTCCCGCTGCATTATACAATGGGCGGCGGAACGGTTCAGCTTCACTGGAATCAGGTGGTGAAGCTGGCTCGCGCCAATCACCATTATCATCTGGCCGGTCCGCGCGATCTGCTTAAAATCAATACCGAGCTCGGCGAGTTCATTGACGCCGCCGCGAATATCGTTCACCATGTTGACGACAGCGCCTTCAAACTGTCGGTGCAGCGCTGTTCGATTCATTACTGGCTTTACATCAGCCGCAAAATTCCAGGCGCAACGCCGGCGGTGTTCTATTCCCAGGATTTCTTTGCCCGGGACAAATCCGGCATGGCCGGTTACATGCAGACGCTGCCGGTTACGGACAAATTCAAAGGCACGCTGCGCGGATACCAGGAGGAGGGCATCGAGTGGATGCGCCAGCTTACCGACAGCGGTTTCAACGTGATTCTGGCGGACGAGATGGGGCTGGGCAAGACAATTCAGGCGCTGGCGCTGCTGGCGTCCAGGCTTAACGAAGATTCCGACCCGGCACTGATAATCTGCCCCGCCAGCCTGGTGGAGAACTGGAAACGCGAAAGCGAAAAATTTGTGCCGTCATTCAAATCCGTCGGCATGGCCGGTGCCGGTCGTCAGGAAATATGGGACAAGGTCAACGCTTATGATCTGATCATCATTTCTTACGCCACCGCCCGCCGCGACGCCGAAATCATTCAGGATTTGAGTTTCAGCTATCTGATTCTTGACGAAGCACAGCATATCAAGAATCCTTCAACGGTCAATGCCAAAAACTGCAAGGCGGTGAAATCCGCTCACCGGCTGGTGCTTACGGGTACTCCGCTGGAAAATTCTCCTGACGACCTGTGGAGCATATTTGACTATCTGCATCCCGGACTGCTGGGGTCTTTCACCAGCTTCAACCGCTATTACAACGGCATCAATACCAGCAGAGACTTGCAGGACGAC
>CAIJKT010000846.1 GCA_903821255.1 uncultured Lentisphaeria bacterium
GGTCGGACTGATCAGCAGAATGCGTTTTGAATAAGCATAATTCCACAGTTCGGGGTCGCGCTGCATGGCAAACAGATAGGCTGGTTCAATCGGCACAAACATCATGGTAAAATCCAGGCTTGACACATAATCCTGGTAATTTTTGCCGCTCAATCCGTCAATGTGATTTTTCATGGATTTGATATGCTCATCCAGGCAGGCATCCTGCAGTTCTTTAGTTTCAGCAGAGGAAAAACGCTCATAGGCGACCAGGGATACTTTCGAGTCAATTACCACTTTCCGGTTATCAGGATAAGCAATGATCACATCAGGTCTTAAAATATTGCCGTCATGATCACGTATACTTTCCTGCACGAAATATTCACGGTCTTTGGTCAGTCCGGATTTTTCGAGGATGCTTTCCAGAATCATCTCACCCCAGTTGCCCTGAGTTTTGGTCTGCCCCTTGAGCGCGTTTGTCAAATTATTGGCTTCCTGGCTGATTTTAGTATTCAGCACAACCAGGTCTTTGATTTTCTCTTCCAGCGAGAAGCGCTGTTTAGACTCTTTGTCGTAGGTCTCTTCAACCCGCTTTTTGAAGGAATCGAGATTCTCACCGAGCGGTTTCAGGATGGCTTCAATGTTGGTTTTATTAATTTCAGTAAACTTCTGGGATTTCTCCTCCATTATCTTATTGGCAATATTCTGGAACTCTGTCTGGAATTTAGTCCTGATTCCTTCGATTTCCTTATTCTGGTTTTCCAGCTTCTCCTCAAGAAATCCCCTGGCGGCATCCAGCGCCGATGCTTTCTTAGACAGATCGTTGATCGCATCGTTGCTGATTTTAATATCTTTTTTATACTCTTCGATAGCTGCGCCTTGTGCTTTTACCGTTTCCAGAGAGCTTTCCAGACTGACGACTTTGCCTGAAAGTTCTTTACTCAGTCTCTGGATCTCATCGTTTTTCGCGTCCAGAGCTTCTCTGGTTTTAGACTGGTCGTTCTTTAATTCCATATACTGAACATTCAGATTGGCATAGGCTGTTTCGCGTGAAGACAATCTGCCGGTCAAGTCATTGATCTCTTTGGATTTCCGGTCTGTCGTCAGTTCCGCTGTTTTCAGGGAATCAGTCAGCGATCTGTTCTTTTCGGATTCGATTTTATAGCTGGTAACCATATTGTTAAGTTCAGTCTTCAGGTTTTCGCAGTCGGCTTTCGCTACTGTATTGCCCGTGAATTTATATTTGGCAATTAACCATGCGGAAATCCATGCGACAACAAAACCGATTGCAAAAAATAATATGTTCATGCCAGGCGCTTCTTAAATAATTATATTGATTGACGTTAATATAACGTCCGTTTCATTTCATACCAGATGAGTTTGTTAAATAGATCAGGCTGCCGGGTTGTCAGCGGAGGACTTCTTGATGTGGTACTTGCGTTTGAAGAAAACTTCGGCGATTTTCCAGGAGTCGTGAAAGGAGCGGAAATGTGAGTTGCTGCTGCCGCGGTCGTAAATGGCGTTAATCGGGATTTCCAGTATGGGATATCGCTTGCCGGCAATACAGGTCAGTAAAACTTCCAGTTCATAATCAAACCCGTTTGGTTTGATCGTGACAAGTTCGTCCAGCCATTTGCCGGGGATGCCGCGCAGGCCGGTTTGGGTGTCTTTCAGCAGTACGCCGGTAAATATCTTCAAAATCATAATCGCCAGAATATTGCCCAGCCGCTTTTTAAAAGGCATCTTGCCGTTTTTGATCGTCCTGCATCCGAGCACCAGTTGCTCTGAATTTTCCTGGATTGCGGCATAGACTTTTTTAATATCCTCCGGCAGATGCTGGCCGTCAGCGTCCGCGGTTACCGCCGCGGTTCCAGGATAGCGCCGGATAACGTGTTTGAATGCGGTTTTCAGCGCGGCGCCTTTACCCCGGTTGAACTCATGGCAGAGAATGTCCACACGGTCAAAGATCTCAAGTGCGTCAAAATATTCCCGGTATGCAGTACCGGAGCCGTCGTCCACAACGACAATGCGGCAACACGGGTCCTCCAGCAGTTTGCCGATAAGTTTCAGCATATTTTTGTCAGGCTGAAATGCCGGAATAATAATGACCGGATTCAAAACGTCACCCCTTTTTTATCCAACCGTAAAATACAACAGAACCCGCGAAATCCCCAAACCAGCGGGCAGCCA
>CAIJKT010000847.1 GCA_903821255.1 uncultured Lentisphaeria bacterium
AGTGGAAAAGTTTTAAAGATTGAAGAAAATGATATGCTCCAAATCCGGCCTGCAATCAGAATACAAGAGCAGAAGTATTTAGCAGACGGGAGAAAGACTTTACAGGAAGGCGTCCCGACGCAATGCGAATTTCTTGACATGGAGGAGGAATACGATATCATCTGTCCAGACTCGCTGCTGGACATGATTCAGAAAAACCCCGGGCAAGAACCAGATTTTGCGGCGCAATCACTGGATTCCGTGATGACACTTCACACTCGTTACCACTTTACGCCTATGGGGAGATGCACTATCGCACACCGAGTAAAAGCAAATAAGAAATTCAATATTAACCATGCTCTTTTTGTTATGACTGCTCCACTGAACAAAATTATGCATGACAAACATGAATACTATATTCCTAAAACATTACCTTTTGAAAAAAACGGATTTAAATGTGATTTCAGGGCAATTCAAGATTTTCACTCAAAACTGCCGTTTCCTCTATATTTTAACGCAGAAGAAAATAATATAGAAACTCCGAATAATTATCCTGACCGTTTTATGCAGTTTCTATGCAAGAAAAAGGATGACAAGATTGTCCGCGATATTGGCTTTGTTATAGGTTATTCTCTTACTGAAGGATTAAGCCGTCCTGATGAACGGGCAAAGACTGTTGCAACTCCGCTGTTGATATACAATACTGCCAAAACTTATCCTTATGCTATAGATCAGAAAACAGGGACAAGCATTTCTGCAGGTAAAGAGTTCCACTGTCTCGTATACCGGCAGTATTTTAATCCTGCTGCATTCAGTGCGGCTACTTCAGTCTACTGGCACCAGGAGACTGATGCTTACATGCTTTATGTCGATTATCACAAGGCGGTGGAAAATGATATTATTAAACTTCCTGATTACATGGAGGGGAAAAAAATAACCATCGTGGAAAAAACTCCATCTCTGAGTTTACTACCTGAACACATAGTTCATTCAGAAGGATTGTCTATATCTGTAAAAGGACAGCATGGCTATATAGTGTTGAAACTGGATTAAATATTGAGCAAAATGGAATTGTACAAGAAACAGGAGACCGCTTTCATTCATGAATCAGCAGCCCATAAAATGAAGACTAAAAAGTCATTTTACAATTTCCAGCAATAATATATTTGTACATAGTTAGGTCAAATTTAAATTCAATAAAAAGCACCTTGGCGGCATAAAGTATAAATACGAAAGAATCAATCCATATGAATATTTCTCCCCCTGTTACACAAAATGCTGTTGCTGTTTCTTCAGACGGCAAGCCTTACCATTGTGGAACACTTAGCTATACAAAAGCCGGATTATTTGTCCTTTTTGCCTGGCTGCTGTGGGGTGATTTCTGTTTTACGATGATGGAGACCGTGGTGCCAAGTATTATGCCGCTGAAAATGAAAGCTCTCGGATGCCCGAACTGGGTGATGGGTTTGATTCTGACTGCTGCACCCAGCGTTATCAGCATGACGGTAGGCCCGTATGTCAGCTTTAAAAGTGACCGTTACCGCAGCCGGTGGGGCAGACGTATTCCGTTTATTATATTTTCCATGCCTTTTCTTTGTACTTGTCTTGCGTTCCTTGGTTTCAGCGATGACCTGTGCATTCTATTGCAAAAGAACTCTGAGTTATTGCGGCATTATACCTCGGCAACGATTACCATCGTGCTAGTCGCTTTTTTTCTGATTATGTTCCAATTCTTCAATATGTTTGTCAATTCGGTTTTCTGGTATTTATTTAATGATGTAGTTCCTGTTCAGTTCCTGTCCAGATTCATGGGTGCGTTCCGGATAGTCGGAACAGGAGCCAGCGCATTGTATAACTGTTTTATTTTTAAATATGCCGGAACACACATGCGGGAAATTCTGGTTGGTGCTTCACTGCTGTATCTGATTGGTTTCGGACTGACATGTTTGATGATCAAAGAAGGTCAATATCCGCCGCCGGAGGAAAAAGAGCGCGAACAATCAAAAGGTTTTCGCGGTCTGAAGACCTTTTTCCGGGAGTCATTTTCGCATAAATTTTACTGGTTCAGATTCATTGCGACTGCAATCGCGGGGTTTGGTTATGCCATCAACCCGTTTAGCATTTTCTTTAATCGGGAAATGGGCTTGAGTCTGGGGGATATTGGTTATATCAGCGGAATAGCTTCAGTTGTTATGATGTCAGCAATGTATTTCATGGCAATTTTTGTCGATCGCTGGCATCCTCTGCGTATCTGTACGTATGGCGGAATCTTTGGAGTACTTGGTTATATTATAAGCCTGGTATGGATTTTTGTAACGCTCCCTGGTAATTATTTTTTCTGGTTGAATCTTGGAAATGTCTTGATTGGCACTTTTCTCGCTGCATTAGTTAGTGTTGCCGCTTTACCTTGCGAGATGCGAATTTTTCCAAAATCCAGATTCGGTCAATTCTGTTCAGCACAGGCAATGCTTCGTCAGTGTGTCATGATTGTTGCCGGAGTTTCGGCTGGCGTATTTATAGATGTCATCAAAACATTCTTTAACAACTCTGACTTTGCGTATAGATTTATCTATGTTTGGTTGACAATATTCCTCGGGATTAGTGCTATTTTTACGGTATATGCTTATCGCGAATGGTACCGCCTGGGCGGCGATAAGCATTTTCATCCGCCGGCACCGTGGAATCCCAGTGGCCGGGAAGATATGCCAATCGTTCCAATCGTTGGACCACAGACAAAATGGCTGAATGTAGCTTTTATTCTCTTTGATTGCATTATGGGATTGTCCACATTCTGCGCAGCATTTTTGATGTGGTGGATGTACGCTGAGCAGAAAATGGTGGCCTTTAAATGGTATGGTTTGGCAATTCTTCCGCTTGAAATTCTAGCATGGCTGATTTGGGTGGCGTTGAGAAAATCAATACGGCTGGATATTCATGCTGCACGAAATGGCTTATCCTTGAAGAATGGTATTCCGCATCATGGTATGTTGATCATATTTGCATCTAAATTTCTGCTTGCCCTTGGTCTCTGGGTCGCTCAGGTGATTGTATGCGTTATGCTGAATATGGAGTACGGTGCAATAGTATTCGGTATAGCTAATGTGATTACAAATTTGCTGCTGATTGGAACAGTGTATACTCTTTGCAGAATAGAGCGCGGCAACTCCGTAACTGTTGATGAAAAATATGAAGCAATTGATAATTCTACGACACCGGTAGCGGCATAGTCCGCCGGAGACACTAAGCGTAAACATGTTTTTATCCACGACAATGTAACTTGAAGAGTTATTATAGCGTATATTTTTGAACAGAAAATGAGGAAATATCATGTACGACAGGATTTTCTGGAATTACTTAGAGGAGCTGCCGAAGCAGGAAGCCGCATGGAGAGAGTGGCAGTCCGGCTTGGCTGGATGGCATCGTTTTAACACTTTTTATACTAATTATCTGCGAGTAGAAGGCCGCCGCGTAAAGTTTCTTAATTGCCATTCGCCATGTGAACAGTGCTACCCGCGTCAGGTGGTGGAAAATTCCCCATCCGACATCAAGGCAGTATGTCCGCAGGGAAAAGCTGATCCGATGCAGTTGAAGTTTCGAGATATTCTCATCTATTCGCTGCGCCGGGAAGCATTGCATCAGGCACTTTGCGTTTCACTGAATGTTAATTATTCAGCGGATCGACGTACTGGACACGCAAATGTCTGGCATCTCGGCGATTATTCCGGCACGGAAGTTTATATCACGTACCGGACTACTTCGGCAATACTCGCCAATACCATAAGTTCGATTTACC
>CAIJKT010000848.1 GCA_903821255.1 uncultured Lentisphaeria bacterium
AGGTGGAGCGGTGTCCAAAATGTTTTTGTTGTAGTCTCGGACGGCACTATCCCATAACTCCCAGTCTTCTCAGAACTCCCAGACCAGGCTGTCCAAAATGAGGCAGATCGCTGTCCAAAATGAGGTGAATCGGTGTCCAAAATGAAGAAAATGTTTTCTCTGTGCCTCTGTGTCTCTGTGGTTGGATATGGCTTACTTTTTGGGGGCGGTGAAGTTTTCCAGCTTGAACTGGGGGAGCTTTTTGAAAACCTTATAATAGAGCAGATAGATGTTCTGCGACTGCGGGTCGGTCAGATAGGCGGCTTCGGCCAGTTTTTCCGCCAGCGGCTGGTTGCGTTCCTTGTAACACTGCCAGGACAGTTGCGCGGTCTCCACTGCTTTGATCTTGTCGGCCGGGGAGATATATTTGAACACCCGGTATTTGACGGCGAGGGCATTCACCTCGCCGGGCGGGGTGATTTCATAGAAATACTGCATCTCCCTGGGGTGCGCATCCATAAAGAACACTGTCGAGTTGACATTAACCTGTTTGGCGTTGGCGATGTAGCGGTACGAATAAGGATGCAGCGGCTCAAAGCAGGAGTTGCGGTTGAAAACCACATACTCAACGCCGAAGTATTCGCAGAAGCCGGCGAATTGACGTTCGCTGCCGTGATACATCAGGTTGATATAGTCTTCGGCGATTTTACGGCTTGCGGGCAGCTCGAATTTGGGCTGAACCACAATATTGGCCCCGCAGTAGGCTTTCAGCACCGGCGACAGCGTCATTTCCGACAGGACGGTATGGCCCTGAATGTGTCCCTGTCTGAGCCATTTCACGAGGTCGGTCGTTTCCCGGAGGAAGTTCTTCGGATAGTTCCGGCGCTGTTCCCGGGTGGCTTCGGCTTCCAGGTAAATGGTCAGCAGTGCGATAATGATCAACATTATCCGCAGCCTGTTCCGGGGGTTGCTCCGGTACAGATCGTGGAAAATCAGCGGCAGGGCCACGGCGGAGAAAACCCCGCAGAAGACGCTGAAACGCACCATGAAAATGTAAATCAGGAAGTAAACCGCGGTCAGCCACAGCGGCAGCAGCGAGCGGCTCAAACCGGTTTTCAGGTGTTTCCGGGTATTTCTGAAGCACAGTCCGGCGATGAACGCGATGCCCATGATCCACAGCGCGGCGGGAAACAGCAGTTTGGTCTGAGCCATGGAGGCGGAGTGCAGGGAAGGCGTCCAGAGAAATCTTGCGGTGAAGTTCAGTTTGTCCGGATCGGCCGGCTTGACGTTGCAGAAGGCTATTTTCGCCTTGATGAGCTCGTTGAAATGGCTGTAGTTTGCGGCATAGCCGGAGCTTGCCAGCTTCCAGACGCCGAAGAACACAACGGCGGATATAAGCAGCACGGCCAGCTTGCGCGACAGTTTGACCGAAGGCAGAAAGTACAGCGAAAAAAGCACCGGGAAGATAAACATGATCAGCGGCGAACAGATCAACTGATGGGCCCGGTTATACGGCACCAGCACGGCGGAAAGCAGCAGCGACGCGTACATGAACAGGTAGAATTGCAGTCTTTTCCGGGAAGTATTGCCGCCGGACATGACCCGGATGATTTCATAAACGCCCCACAGCAGGAAACACAACTGGCTCATGTCCCAGAAGGCGGTCGCGCAGAAAGTGCAGAACCCGGTCAGCAGCAGCGCCCGCACGGAGCGTCTGCGCATGGCGAAAGCGCCGCAGGCAAACGCGGCGGCCAGGAACGGCATCGCGAAGTCTTCGCACAGGATATCCTGCCCCGTGTAGCGGGCGATGGCGGCCGGAGCGAAAGCGTAGATCAGCGCCCCGGCGGCGGCCCACGGCAGCGGGCAGCGCAGGAAATAAAGCCACAGGAAAATGAATCCGGCGGTCAGCGACGCCCACAGCCGGATGGTGTTGCGCATGAAGGCGGCTCCCGCCGGGTCGTCTTCATAGACCTTGTCCGCCGGCGACATGGACGGTTCGCCGAAAATGAATTTCGCGATGCGCCAGGAATAGCCGAGGAAGTATTCAATGCCCAGCGGCATCTGCTCGCTGACTTTCACTTTGTCCATTCCCGCCAGGGTGCGGTCATAGGTTGGGATGCCCTTGCCGCTGCCGACGTCTTTCGCAAAGCCGTACATGATGGAGCTTTCAACCCAGAACGGGTAGAAATCGGCTCCGGTCTGGGTTTTTATGCAGGCCAGTTCCCGGTTGCAGACGTAAGTCCGCACGGCAAACGCCAGCAGCACCGCCAGAACAAACAGCACCCAGGTTTTGGATAAGAAGGCTTTGATTTTCCGCATTGAGTCAGAGTATTCGCTCATTTATACTCTTTCCTGAGGTTGGACGGCGGAATATCCATTTCTTCGCGGTACTTGGCGACGGTGCGCCTGGCGACCGAGAGTCCGGCCTTTTTGAGCATGGTGGAAAGCTTGCTGTCGGACAGCGGTTTTTCCCGGTCCTCTTTTAAGATAAAGTCGCGGATTTTCTCTTTAATGCTTTTTGAGGAGAGCACCTCGCCTTCGTCAGTCTGGTAGCCGCCGCTGAAGAAGAATTTGAATTCGAACAAGCCGACGGGGGTCTGGATGTACTTGTTGGCGATCGCCCGGCTGATGGTGGTTTCATGCAGCCCCAGTTTATCGGCGACCTGCTGCATGGTCAGCGGGCGCATGAATTCAATGCCTTTGTCCAGGAAATCATGCTGGGTGTCGACAATCACCTGGGCGATCCGCTGGATTGTGCTCTGCCGCTGCTCCAGGCTGCGGATCAGCATTTTGCCGCTGATGATCTTCTCCCGGATATAATCCCTGGTCTCTTTCGGCGTATTGGGATCTTCCAGCAGATTCATATACATCCTGGATATCCGGAGGTGCGGTATCTGTTCGTCATTGAGGGTGATCTGGAACTCCCCGTTGACCCGCTCGACTGAAAGTTCCGGTATGACAAACACCGTGTTGTCCGGAGAGACGGCCGACCCCGGATAAGGGTTCAGGTCTTTGATCTTTTCAATCATCCCGGTCAGGTCCTCAATGGAGATGCGCAGTGCCCTGGCGACTTGCGGCAGATGGTTTTTGCCGATATCCTCCAGATGGTATTTGACCAGCTTCAGAAGCCGCTTGTCCTGGTTTTTCCGCCGTTCCAGTTGAAGCAGCAGGCATTCTTTCAGATCCCGCGCCCCGATGCCGGGCGGTTCGAACGACTGAACCAGTTTCAGGGCGTCGCCGGCCAGCCCGGCATCCGCGCTGGCGGCGGAAGCAATATCCGCCAGCGGCGTCCGCAGGTAGCCGCTTTCGTCAATGCTGCCGATGATTGTTTCAGCAACGGCGGCGGTTTGAGGGTCGGCGTCGGACAGCCGCAACTGCTCCAGCATCTGTTCCTGAAGCGACGGCTGTTTGATCAGGGAATTGAACATGAATTCCCGCTTTTCCTCATTTTCCTCGGAATAGTCCGCCGCGCTGTGCGCCGGCGGGAGATAGTCATGCCAGGTATCGGCCAGTTCCATCAGGTCGGAAATATCCCTGTCGTCGTCGCCTTCCGGCCCGACCGGCTCTTCATTGGCGCCTGACTTGAAGATTGCGTCTTCCGGGAGCGGTTCCTTGCTGGTCTTCACCTGCTCGATAACCGGATTGCGGTCCAGTTCATGATTGAGTTTGTCCTGCAGTTCCAGCAGCGGCGTCAGCAGCACTTCCAGCGATTGTATCTGCTGCGGGGCCAGTACCTGTTCCTGCCTGAGCTCCTGATTCTGACTCTGATTTAAATATTGATCCGCCATTTTCGCCCGTCATATTTTTCTGCTGTTTATCACTGAACAGCGAATTGATATTGCTCACTATAAATTATATAGTAATATTATACACTAAACTGTAAAAATCCAGCAATAACCGCCTTAAAAGCATAAAAATGGATTAGATGTGTTCCGGATAAGACGATAAATAACTTAGAGAAAGAGTGACAGATAAATGACAATCGGTATAACTGCGCTGGGAAGCGGCAGCAGAGGCAATGCTTTTGTGATTCATTCGCCTGACGCCTCCATTCTGATTGACGCCGGTTTTTCACGCAAGGAACTGCTTGCCCGCATGGCGGCGTCCGGAGTGGTTCCGGAACAGATCAGGGCGCTGCTGGTGACTCACGAACATGAGGATCATGTCCGCGGGTGCAGGCTGTTCAGCAATCAATTTGACATTCCGTCATACATGACGTCCAGGACCATGGACTATCTGGAAAAGCGGGAGACGCTTTCAAACCGGGTGCTGGTGTTTGCGCCGGGCGAATTCTTTGAAGTTGCCGGCTTCCGGATATTGCCGTTCGCCGTTCAGCACGACGCCATCGATCCGGTGGGGTTTGTCATTTCCAAAAACGGGCGTTCGATAGCATTGGCGACAGACCTGGGGGCGGTCAACGGCCTCACCCGGCAGCGGCTTTACGACTGCGACATTCTGGTGCTTGAAAGCAATTATGATCAGGAAATGCTCAGGAATTCCCAGCGGCAGCTTCACCTGAAAAGGCGGATCATGGGGCGCAACGGGCATTTAAACAATATGGATACGCTGAATGCCCTGCCGGAGCTGATCACCGAGCGGACGTCCGCCCTGTTTCTGGTGCATGTCAGTTCCGAATGCAACACTTATGAACTGGTCAGGGAACTTGCGCGGCAGAAATTGCATGAAATGCGCAGGCAGGATATATTTCTGCAGGTTGTCGAGCAGTCGGTTCCGGTTCCCACCTACTGGCTGGGAACGGCCGGCAGTCTTGAAATATAACTAATTTACAGCAGGATCAGCGAACGATGGACGAAGCAGTTGACAACAAAAATACAATCATATGCGACAATGCCCCTGCCGTAACCCAGTCGTCGGGGCACGACAGTCCGCCGGGCGCGCTGAAAGTTTCATGTCACTCCTGCCTCCAGAAACTTGACGTTTCCGACCTTGAACCGTTCTCGCATTTTTCATGTCCCTCCTGCGGCGCCGATATGATTGCGCCGAAATGGTTCGGCAATTATCTGCTGGAGGAGCAATGCGGGCAGGGCGGGATGGCCAATGTCTACCGCGCGCTTGATTTGACCCTTGACCGCGAAGTTGCCATTAAAGTGCTGAAAGATGAAATATCCCGGCTGGAACATTCCGCCAGCCTCTTTCTGCATGAAGCCAGAATCGCGGCGGCGCTTAATCATTACGGCATTATCCCCATTTACTCCTGCGGGGAATTCGAAAACCATCCGTTTTTTGTCATGCAGTTCATGGGCAACGGCTCGCTGGAACATCAGATCCTCATGCGGCAGCAGATTCCGGTTGACAGAGTATTGCGCTGGATGATTGACATCGCCGAAGGACTGGACAGCGCCAGGCGGCACGGCATCATTCATCATGATGTCAAGCCGGGCAATATCCTGCTGGATTCGGACGGCAACGTGAAAATCGGCGATTTCGGCATTGCCCATGCGATTTTTGACAACCGGTCCAGCCAGTTGGTGGAAGTCACCGGCAGTTGGGGGAGCCCGCATTATGTCAGTCCGGAAAAACTTGAGGAAGGCAAAGAGGACTTTCCGGGGGATATTTTCAGCCTCGGAGCCACTTTCTATGAATTGCTGACCGGCATCGCGCCGTTTGATTCTTCAGAACAGGAGGAGATGCTGAAAATGCGGCGGGAAAGCGCGTTCACCCCTGTAAATGAACTGCGGAGCGACGTGACGCCGGCGCTGGCGTCGCTTATCCGGCGGATGCTGGCGTATGAGCCGCTGGAGCGTCCCGGCTATCGCGAGATCATCCGGGAATTGAACAGTGTTTTGAAGGTAATCTCGCCCCATAAGGAAGATCATAAACGGAAAATTATCGCTGCTGATATCCCGTTTTATTTGCAGATAAAATATTATGTGATCGCGGTGCTGTGTTTGATCACGATCATTCCCTGCGGCATGATTATTTATAACAATTCCAGGAAGGCGGCAAAAACAATTCCGGAGAAAATCAACAACGCCGATCTCCTGTCTTCCGTTTCTGCCGCTCTGGCTTCGGGAGATTCCGCGCACGCCGCTTCAATTGCCGCGTTTGAGTTCGAAAATGTCAAATCCGCGGCTAAGGTCAGGCGGCAGGCGGCAATGGTAACTGCTTTATGCGCTTATCTTAATAATGACGATCAGGCCGCGGATAAATGTGCGGCCGTATCGCAGCGTCTGGCGGCTGCCGGAGTTCCGGCAGCGGACAAGTTCAAAATAATTATTGATTTTCTAGCCAATCCGGCTCTTTCCGGAAAGTATCTCACAGATAATATCCCGGCCTCGGAGACGGAGGCATGGAATGTGGCCAGCTTCGCATTATTCGTGAAAAATCTGTATTCACATGCATCCAGGCAGGAATTGACGAAGAATTTGACTGAATTGCAGAACAATCTGTCAACTGCCGCTGCCGATTCCTGGCCCCGCAGGGCATTGGCGGTCCGCATCCCGGTGTACCGTGAATGTATCATAAACGGAAAAATTCCAAATGAAAATATAGAACCAATCTTTTCCCGGTGAATAAAAACGGAAGGCTGGAAATATGTGGAACGGGATTCATAAAAATGACCGCTTAACATTGATATCAGGGGTTTAAATGAAGATTGCCAAAAAGTATGTTTTATACCTTACAGGACTTTTTATATTTCTGCTGCTGCTGATCTCGCTGCTTTTTATTTATGGCGAAGAAATGATGGGCGTGCAGCAGCAGAGGGAAAGAAACAAAAAAAACCTTCCGGCTATTTATCAGAAAAAACTGGAGGACTTCTACTACCGGGAAAAAATGGTCGTGGTGGTGGTATTTTTCAGTATTACCGCCGCCGGCTTCCTCTATATGATATATTTGATGTTGCATTTTTCCCGTAATATGGTGAAACCGCTTTCTTCCGCTGTCCAGTTCGCCAATACCCTGGCCGGCGGCCAGTTTCCGCCGCCGCTCCCTGTTCCGCCGCGGAGCGATTTCGAGATAGACCGGCTGATTAAGACGCTTAATTACCTCAGGGACCGCCTTTTTCGTTATACGCATAAATTGAAGAAGAGCCAGGAGCGTGAAAAGAAAGCACGGGAAAGCGCCGAAACGGTGAACGATATGAAATCGCAGTTTCTGATCCGGCTTTCGCCGGAACTCCGGACTCCGCTGAATTCGATTATCGGTTATGCGGAAATAATCCAGAATGACATCAAAAACGGTCTCTACGACAAGTCCCTGGACAGAAAGATCAACGGGATCATGCGCAATGCTCTTTCCCTGAATCTGCAGGTTGCTGATATGCTGAAGATATCCGAAATGGACTCCCGTAAAGACGCGGTAAACTCAGGGGAATTCAATACTGCCGAGTTTATGCGCGAGCTGGTTGTCCATAATTCTTTTCTGCAGCACCAGGAAAATATTGCAATCCAGAACAATTGCTCTCAGGATGTTCCGGAATACCTCAAAACAGATAAAAATATTCTCTCCGGAATTCTAAGTATTCTGATCAATGCCATTTCGAAAGTTTCCGGAGACGGCGAAGTGATTTCATGCGGCTGTGCCCGTTCTTCAGATAAAATCATCTTCTGGGTCAGGGACAGCAAAAAGTCCGCGCCCGGAGACCGTCTGGCCGATTTGTTCAACCGTTACCACAATGAAAACTCTCAAAAGCGCCTGGAATTAACTAACAG
>CAIJKT010000849.1 GCA_903821255.1 uncultured Lentisphaeria bacterium
AGTTCCTTCAAAATCAGCGGCGCCATCGAATATGCCGCGCCGTTGGCGCAGTCCAGCACCACTTTCAGCCCTTTGAGGCTGTGGTTGCGGATGGAGCTTTTGGTGAACTCGATATAGCGGCCCCGGGCATCGTCAATGCGGTAAGCTTTGCCGATCAGTTCCGAGCTGATATGACTGCTGTTGATCTCCCCGCGCAGCACGATTTCTTCAATCTGCAGTTCGGCCAGGTCGGGCAGTTTGAACCCGTCGCCGCCGAAGATCTTGATGCCGTTGTCGTCCGCCGGATTGTGGGAAGCCGTGATCATGATGCCGCAGGAAGCCCCCATCGAACGCGTCAGATGGGCCACCGCCGGGGTCGGCATCGGGCCGACCGCCAGCACATTCATGCCCATGCTGACCAGCCCGCTGGTCAGCGCGGTCTCGATCATATAGCCGGAGAGACGGGTGTCCTTGCCGACAACCGCCTTCATCGAGCCTTTGCCGTGCGCCCCGAAAACATAAGCCGTGGCCTTGCCGATTTGAAGCGCGATCTCCGGAGTTATCGGATATGTATTCGCTTTGCCGCGAACCCCGTCTGTGCCAAAAAGTTTTCTCATAAAGTATTTGCCTTAAATATTAAAAAACGGATAAATCATGCAATAATTTCAACGGATTAAAATAGCATCGCAAACGGGCAAAATCAAATAATACAAAGTGTTGATTTTAAACACTATACAGCGCTCACTTTTTTACATTAAAAGTAATTAAACGGGATAGGGCGTTCTTCCCGGCATGTCAAATTGATTGCGGGATTCCGGCGGAAGCTAACTGTTCATCCCGGTTTTTCCGCCCAGGAACTGATTATATCCGGTCATGTTGATGACTTCGCCGCAGGTGATCCATGGCGCATCATTCCTGTCCGGCAGCCGGCTTTCCCGGAACGCCGTCAGGATAATGTCCATGATTCCCGGGATGACGTCCAGCCGCACGCCTTTGTCATCTTCAATGGTTCTGACATATTCTGAAGGCACCTGGTGAATGGCGCAGGATTCATGGGCTCCGTTGCAGATGATCGTATGCGCGGCGGCAATTTCCAGGCTGCAAATAAAGCGGTCATGCCCTTGCAGTTTATAAATGAGCGCGTCCATCACGTTCTTCCTGACTGCCGGATCCTGCGAGGATGCGAATTCCTCGACGGTACCGTCCTTCAGCCGGATTACGGTTTTAAAGTGGTCGTATTCGATCTCTCCATGCTGTCCGCAGATAACAGTTACCGGGCCCTGCTGCTCTTCGCAACTGTGAGTCACATAAAACAGCAGGATCTTCGCTTCATCGGTCACGGCCTTTATCCAGGCGGTGTCGGCGCTTTGGATCGGCTTGGCGTGAAAAAGCCCGGCCTGCACGGAGGCTATGACGGCGGGCCTGGAGAAAGATTCGCCGGCATAAAAGCTCAGAAGATTCAAGTAATGCGCCAGGGCATTGTTGTACGGGCTGTCCAGCACCCAGGCGTTGCCGCTTTTCAACTGCCCGGCCCAGGAATTGCGCTGGTAGTATTCTAAATTGCGCGGCCAGAAACCGTAAGTCTTCAGGGTATGCACCTGCCCGATTTTGCCGTCCAGGATATATTGCTTGATTTTACGGGTTTCCGGCTGATACATGGTCTGATATCCGACCGCGACAAACTTTCCGGTTTCCTGCTCCGCTTCGCGTATGGCGGCGGCTTCCTGCACGGTTGCGGCCAGGGGTTTTTCCACATAGACATTGGCTCCGGCGCGCATGGCGGCGATGCTCATCGGCGCATGCATCGCGATACCGGTGGGAATGAAGCAGATATCAATTTTGCCGCGGAGAACTTCCAGCATCTGCTTATAGTCCGTGAATAGCTGACAGCCGATACTTCTCAGAAAGTCACATCTCTCTTTTTCCTCTTCCTGATTAATAATGGCGGCCCCGGCGATGTTGACCCGTTTATGTTTATATTCCCTGACAAGATCGTCATAATGGACGCGTCCGAATCCGGACACTCCGATAATTGCGGCGTTTATCATTTACTCAGTTCCTTGAGCCAATTTCAAAAGTATTGGCCTTTCCTTGTTAATAATTCGTATTGCTGTGCATTAGATGCGTTTAGGCGCATCTGATGCGGCTTTTCCGTGAAAAAGTCGGTAAAAACCTGATTTTTGAATGTATTCCTCCATTTCCGGACTTTCCGGATTTTCAAAATTATCATTTTATAATCAACGCAACTGACTTCAATTCAACATATTGAACAACTGCTTCACTGTGATGACGATGACACCAAACATCAGATGGCAGAACACTTTCAAATGCCCTTTGACTCTGACATGCCTGCCGCCACAATTGTCCTTCAGATCAGAGTTGGTCCGTTCTACAGTTGTACGTTCGTTATAACGCAACTTTTTTGCCGGTTCAAGCTCCGCTTCCGCGCCCCGGCGTTTGTTCGGATCAATAATCGGCACATGTCCGAACGAGCGCGACATCTCATGTATCTCCGGCGCGTCATACGCGGAATCAGCCAGGTCGTAAAATATTTGCCCAACCAGTCCGCGGGTTTTCTGCATCAACGGGATAGCAGCCTGACTGTCGTGCGGCGACGCCGAAGTCAGAATGGC
>CAIJKT010000850.1 GCA_903821255.1 uncultured Lentisphaeria bacterium
AATATTATAAATAACTATACTTATAATATTTGAAACAAAAAAAACAAGTGCGAAGAATATTTTTTTCTTGAAAAAAATCGCATGAGCAGGATTTTCAGGCTGAATCAGTGCGAAGAATTTTCTGATTCTTTGTTGCTGATACCTCAATCTAAAAAACAGCAAAAAAGACGAATTATTATGAAAAGGCCTCAGTCTTTACTTGTAGAAGAAAAGATTGAGGCCTGATAAACGGAATTTTAGTCCAATATTCTTTTTGCGGCACGGGATGTTCATCCCAATCTGTTAATAATAGTATAATCCGTCATGTCTGACCCACATGCTGTTCTCGTTCCGGTAAGTGGCGGTGTCCACATACGGGCCGTAAAGCGGACAGCCGGGAGTGTTATACAGCGCCATTGCCGCCGCTTCACCTTTGGCATTGCCTGACGCCCGCGCGCCTACTACATGACCATCGACAAAAACGGCATTGCATTCGGAATTCCCCTGGTGTGCCGGCCACATAATCGGGCCGTTTCCTATAGGCGAGTAAGAGTTGTTGACTTTGTAGTAGCCGGCCGGGTTCATATCGCCGGCCACGCGGTTCTGCCTGGCGCTTTCGACAAACATCACAGTTCTAGACGCGGCGCGGCACATCGACAGCCGCACCGCTGGCTTGTTTCTGACTTGAGGCGCGAGAGCAGATAGAAACATGGAATTGAATCCGTAGTCACAAATCGTCCAGTCCGTCGAGGACGGATTGTTGATGCTTGAACTTGAATTGTTCCAGAATGCCTGATAATAATCATTGCTTCCGACCAGGCGCGTTCTGGACGGACAG
Source organism: uncultured Lentisphaeria bacterium (assembly GCA_903821255.1). The sequence continues at coordinate 818 of CAIJKT010000850.1, forward strand.
GTCAACTGCTTTTTAGTGACGAGTCGTGTTTGGGCAAACGATCCCGTCCAATAAGGTCCAATCTCGTTACCGCCTGCATCATAATAGCAATTCGGAACGAACATATCGTTGTTATTGGAGAGATAATTATACATCGCCAGTCCCAGTTGTTTGAAATTGTTTTTGCAACTGATGCTTTTCCCCACTTCTCTGGCTTTGTTCAGCGCCGGAAGCAGCATGGAGGCCAAAATCGCGATGATCGCGATCACCACGAGGAGTTCAATGAGCGTAAAATTACCTTGTTGCCAACGTTTTTTCATTTTGGAGCCTCCTTGCTTTCGGGTTTTAAAAACTATTAAATTTAACTTTTATTCAGGATTTATGGACATTTTTGCATTTCTTTATGTACTTGTATTCTATCCGGTATACAAATATATACAATTCCTATTTATAGGATAACAGATTCCGGCAGATTTGTCAATACCCTAATTCAAAAAACCGTAAAAAAGAGTAAATATAGTTTTAAATTTAAGAAACTGGGAAATGTTATCCTGAAATAAAGAAATCCTGTATTTCTGTAAGGTGCAGGATTGACTTCATCGACTTTCAAACCTATTTTTTCAATAGTTCAAATACGTCCAAACCACAGGAAAGATTATGTCTGATGTTCCGGTAAAATCTGTTAAAAAGGCGCTGGATTTGTTTTCGCTGCTGGTTTTCGACGATCCGGAAATGCGCGGGATCGAGTTGAATGTTCTCTCCAGCCGACTGGGACTGCCGGCCAACACTGCGCATAATCTGCTGAAAACCATGTCCGTATGCGGCTATGTCGCTCAGAATTCCGCCGGCCGTTACATTGCCGGTCCCAAGAGCCGCCGCATCGGCCTGCTGAATCAGGTTGAAAATAATAAATTCAAGGAAAAGCTGTCCGCGATGCTGGAACGCTATACCACCGAAATCAACGAAGCCATGGTCTTTGTCACTTTACACGGCGGTAAGCGCGTTGTGCTGATTCGTACCGAGCCGGTACTTCAGGCCATTCGAATCGACCAGCAAGTCGTGGATGCCGCCAGCATTTATGAACAGCCCACCGGCAGAATACTGGTGGCGTTTGCCGGACCGGATGATTACCGGCTGATTTTGAAGAACTATGGCCCGCCGGATAAACTATGGCCTGGATTTGAACGGGATGTCGAGAAGATCAGAAAGGAACGGCAATGCCTGCTTTTACCCGATACCCGCGGCATCAGCGCCTTTGCCTTGCCGGTGAATGACAGCCGGGGGCAGATGCTCGGCGCCGTCGGCTGCTATTCCCCTGCATTCAGATGTGATCAGCAGTCCAGGGATAAAATTCTTTCCGCCTTGCATCGCGCCGCTGCGGAGATTTCAGAAATATAAATCGAAATGTTTGATGCAAAATATCCGCACATTTCCATATTATGGAATTTTGCAATATATTTTAACGGCCGCTGTTGACATTTTAAGCAATAATTAGTATTATATTCAGCGTATTGAACAATTTATTTTCTACAATATGGAAACCAATAAAGTATTACTGTTAAATGCTTCCAAAATAATGGAGAAGAAAAATGAACAGGGTATTGACCGAAAAAGTTAAAGCGGAAATGTTGAATTACGGAATGGATCTGGTTGGCTTCGGACCGGTGGACCGCTGGAAGAACGCACCCTATCTTTTAAGTCCTCAGGCAATCCTGCCGGAATCGAAAACAGTCATAGTCGCAGCCATTCATATTACCGACACCTGGGCCGAAATGGGCGGCGAACCGGAGCCGCAGGATCACAGTCCGGGCGGCTGGATGGATCAGAACTCGCTGCTTGACCGTGTCGGATACCGCACTGTAAGGATGCTGAACGACCAGGGGCATCAGGCGATTGCGGTCGTCAGCTCCAACATCTGGCGTTACCGTGAATTTGAAGGCATTCCCAGCCTGTTCGCGCCCGATCTTTCGCATATGCATGCCGCTGTCGCCGCCGGCCTGGGCGAAATCGGCTGGTCAGGTCTGGCCATAACCCCTGAATTCGGCAGCCGCTGCCGTTTTATCTCAATTGTCACCGATGCCGAACTGGTGCCGACCCCGATGTATGACGGACCTCCGCTTTGTGATATGTGCGGCGAATGCATCAAACATTGTCCTTCACGCGCCATGAAGACAGACTTTAACTCCAAACAGCCCCATGTAGTCGAAATCGGCGGCAAAACGTTCAAATATGCCAATAAGAACATCTGGCGCTGCGCCTGGGCGGAACATTTCAATCTCGACCTCAATTCCAATACTCTGAAAACCGGCGAACACATCGACGAGAAAGTCATTTTAAACGAAATGCATTCCAAGGGTATCCGCGGACACGAACGCGGCGTATGTCAGAAAGTATGTATCCCGCCGCACTTACGCACTGAGAAGCCGAGTTTCGGCCGCGACGGCAGGATGATCGCTCAGAACCGCATCAATCAACGGTATCCGGATTCCATGCCGACCTTGCGCAAAATGCGCGATGACATCACCGCCCGCGCCGTGGCGCTGGGCATTGACCTGGTTGCGGTTGCCCCGCTGAAGGCAAACACGAAAGCCGGCAAGCTGGCGGTACAGGAAGCGCCCGGCGTCAAGACGGTGTTTGCGTTCGCTTTCCAAGTCCCGCCGGAAACCAGGAATCCTGAACTTATCCAGAAATGCCAGCAGGCCTATGATTTTGCGGCACACCAGAAAATGCATCGCAACCTGATACGGCTGGCGAGAATGATTGAGGACTACGGATACAGCGCGGTTTCCAATACCGGTAATCCGTGTAACCCCAATCTCAGCGATGAACTGGCGGCGATGACCGATCTGGGCAAAATCGAAAAAGGCGTGTTTGTCACTCCGGAATTCGGCACTAATCAAATGATCGGTGTAATCACGACCAGTGCTCCGGTCGATTCATCAAACCGGCTTTCAGAAAAACTGGAAAAGGATACTCCGAAAAAGCTTTCCGGCAAGGCGTTGCGCCGGAAACTGGAAATCATGGCTGAAAACAATCTGGTCAGCATGTTTGGCGCGACCCCGGCCAAAGCGTTGAATCCGGTTGCCGACCAGTTAAAGAAGATTATTGATCCGGAAGAACTGCGCAAGAGAATCATTGACGACAATAAAGTATTGAGTTATCACGTCAAATACATTCAGACAATTATTGACGATGATTTGAAGATCCGCAAACCGTCAGACTTTGTCTACGGCGCCAAATCTGTTATCGTGCTGGGCATGCACTATCCGGATGAACTTATCCGTAATGCCGGATTGAAGAAAAGCCAGCAGATCGGCTGTTACAACTACCATCAATTCCAGACTGCGCATGAACTGATTTTCGCGGCTTTTGAGCTGGCAACTTATCTGGACAAAATGGGTTACAAGTCAATGATCACGCAGAATCTGCTGGGTGTCGGCTCCTACACCGATTCACCGCGCGGACCGCTGCCGGATATGCGCTGCGGCGCACTGGAAGCGGTTGCCGCCGGAATCGGCGAAATCGGTACCAGCGGCGCGCTCCTGACGCCTGAGCATGGTCCGCATCAACGGCGGATCTGTATTGTCACCGATGCCGAAATACCTTACGATCAGCCGTCAAAACCGGACGGAGTCTGTCACAAATGTAAAATTTGCGCGGAGGCATGTCCGATGACAGCAATCAAGGGAAAGAGCGTCAAACTGGATGTAGCCGGTGTTGCGGTTGATTACCCGGTTATTCCGCGTTATCGCTGCGACTGGGCAAAGCGCTACAGTCTGCATCCTGACGAAGGCCCGGCAATCATCGGCAGTATCACCAATCCGAAGATTCCTGAAGGTGAAATCACGATTGAACAGCTTGCCGAAGGATGCAGTCAGAAAGACCCGATTATGAAATCCCGCACCTGCATTCTTGAGCCATGTTTGAGAACTTGCCCGGCAGGAAAAAAGCAGATCAGGAAATAGTTTGATCCCTGCTTAAAAGCAAGCCAGGGTAAAGATACTTCAGGCACAACCTGAAGTATCTTTTTTTTAGTGCTTGCCTGCAGCCTGTATCTTGTCCCGGTATTCCGACGGGGTCTGCCCGGAAATTGCCTTAAAAATCCGGCTGAACAGATGTACGCTTGAGAACCCGCATTCCGCGGCAATAACTTTAAAACTGGATTCGCCTGTGGCGATGCGGCGTTTGGCTTCGACCAGGCGCACAGTGTTGATATACTGGTGAATTGAGGTGTGCGTATAGTCCTTGAACACTCGGCAGAGGTAGTTAAGCGACAGTCCGGCTTCTCTGCTCACCGCCGCCAGTTCCAGCGGCTCGTTATAGTGGGCCTGGATGTATTGCAGCGCCCGCTCCAGATTGTGCCAGTTTTTACAGCCGGCCCGGCGCGGTGTGGTAATGCTTTGCTCGCTGCACCGGAAAAAAAGATTGAGCAGTTCCAGCATCCCGGCCTTCAGCGTCAATTCCCAATACGGAGGCCGGAGTTTTAACTCGTCGCCCATTTGCCGGAAAATCTCTTCCACGCGGCGGCGTTCCGGTACCGGAATACTGACTACCGCCGGGAAATCTGCAAATAAATTGCCATGCTGTTCACAATAACGAGCATAATTCATCCCTTCCTCAAGCAGCAGTTTGCCCTGCTTTGCCGGGTCAAACTGCAAATCGAAATGAATGACATACTGGATTAGCGGCTCACCTTTGCAGCAGTTAATAATGTGCAAAAGATATGGCGGTATAATTATCAGATCGCCCGGCTGGACGGCGTACTGCATATCCGCCATAATAAAATAACCGTGACCGGATTTCAGGTAAGTAAAGACGTGTTCCGGATCAATATAGGCTGGCGTAAGTCCGCGTGAGACATTTATTGTCAAATTCCGCACATACGGCGATAATTCATTTAAAATCAT
>CAIJKT010000851.1 GCA_903821255.1 uncultured Lentisphaeria bacterium
CTTTGATTTCACAGGTCAGCAATGGCCAGGCGCCCGCGGATTTGCAGAATGCGTTTGCTAAAGTTGTCACTGATTTGCAAGGCACACAGGCAAGGTGAAAAATGAACGAAAAGACCGGATGGCCCAAATGCAAAAATAGTGATTAGGCAGGAAGCCGCTGGTTTACCGGCTGCGCAAGTTGTCTTCCAGAATTAAAAACTTATAATTTTAAGCAATTAGCCTGTTGTCGAACAATGTGATATAGTGAACGCTGATAAATAATATGAATCCGGGCAGTCAACCGGGAAACACCACTCCGAAAGGAACAAGGAAGCCTGTCCGGATTCTTTTTTTGAACTGGCATTGTCATAAATGCCGTGATATATTCAAGGAAAATTTAAACAGGAGAGTCAGCATTTATTGATTGTTGAGTAAATAGAAAACCAGTAAAACAGTAATTTAGTCGTTTCTACCGGAAAACACCACTTGGAAGATAGGAAGCGGCGCTAAATGGATTGTGTTCATATTTTGTATGGGCGCATTCTGTCTGCGTGCTTCCTTTGGTATGTGGTGTACCTCCGGTAGAGCGCGGCGGGGTGCGCCCTCTTTTTGTATGGCTGCTCCGCTTGCGTCTTACACCACAGGCACAAGGGAGTAATTATGAGCACCAGGCATCTGACGTATCTGGATTCGCTGCGCGGCCTTGCCGCGTTAACCGTAGTGTTTGCCCATTACACACAAAATTTCCGGATGGGGCCGTTCATGCACACCGGAAAACTGGCGGTCTGCTTATTCTTTATTTTAAGCGGATTCGTCCTGAGTCAGCGGTTTCTCGGAACCGGCGGCATGAAATGGGCGGTAATTGAAGCTGTTATCAAGCGGCCGTTCCGGCTGCTCGGCGTGGTCTGGGTGACAGTCATCCTCGGCGTGATTATCGGCGTATATGTCCAAGGCGCAGGCATTGCATCTTACGGCAGGACCTGGACACAATTCGCTATTGACTTCTTCGTATCCCCGTTTGCCACCGGCGAGTATTACAACGCGGTATTGTGGACGATAAGCTGGGAGGTATGGGGTTCAATGATCGTCTTTGGCACCGTGTTCTGCTGCGGTACATTGCCGAAGTATCTGAGGCTGGTGATTTTCAGCAGTCTGTTTATTCTGAATATCCACAATTTGTATTGCGCGTTTATGGCCGGAATGATTATTGCTGATCTGCACAAGAACTTCCATGCCGCTTCATTGGTAAAGTACCGTAACCTGATTGCAGTTCCGCTGTTGATATCCGGGATTGCCATGTATGTCAGCGGCGTTACGATACCGCTTATCTGCGACGGCATCAGTATGCTTACCGCAATTATTATATTCGCCGCCGTCATGCTGAATACCGGTTTTATCCGTTCAATACTTGAATGGCAGCCGGTCAATTTCCTGGGGAATATCTCGTACAGCTTGTATGCGGTTCATTTTCTGCTGATGAAAACCATCATAGAAACAATCGATACTATGCTCAACAAATACTTGCAACACGATATTGCATATTATGGCACAATATTGATTACGCTTCCGATGATTGTTTTCGCGGCGTGGATTATGGATAAATATGTTGACAGGCCGTCTATCAAACTGGCTGCTGAGATTGCCAGGCGGGCGGTTTCGGTTATCACGCTGGAAGTAAAGATGCGCGGTTCAAAGCTGAAATTCACTGTAATGCTGCGAGTGCCGTTAAACCTGTTGAAATTCTATATCCGCAGTCACCGGAGATATTCCAGATTAATTAATGGATAGATGGCATTATGCATAGTCAGAAGAAAACAAAATAAGGAGGCAATAACATAAAGGTTTTGATGGGAATCGGCTTCACGGTTTCGCATGTTGCCCTGCTGGGGGGTACTACATAATTGTCAATAGTATTACGCTTTTAAAACGCGGAAGGCGGAACCGCCAGAGCCGGGATAAAATATGGATGTTCCGTGTTATCCGCAAGCAAATAAATCAAAACAGAGAAATAAACATGAGTGATGGAATTAACGCGAATCAAACAAATACAGTGCCGGGCAGACTGGAGTGACGCGGCAGCGCTCCGGCAAGCCCGCTACTGGAGAGTTACGGATACAACAGGTATAATTGAAAAACACATTAATTAAAAAGGTTTTTGAAAAATGGAAATATTAGCAGATGTTCTGTTATGTTTACTCGCATTGATATTGATAATGTCAATGGTGTCGTTAATATCAGGGATTCTTATCGCAGCAGTTAAAATCATCATTCCTATAGGAGTATTACTGTTTGGTTTCTGGCTGGCAATATGGTCAGAAGATAATCTGAAAAGGTCCCGCGCCCAGAATTAATATCAATCCCCGCCGCGTTTCATTCATGAACCGGCTGATAACCCGCCCGGAAATCATCGGGCGCTTTTTTAGCCGGGAAAATATTGGAATAAGTTTCAAGCTACTCTGCTGCGGGCGGGAAAAGATGGTTTCAGCGAGCCTGAGTCTTTCCCAGCCCCCAAGAGCGACTCTGGCAGTATTTCGACTGGTTCCATCGTTCTCTGCTCCGGCATGGTTTTCTTCAGCAGGAAATCATCCAGCATTGCCTTGATGTCCTGGTCCGACAGCGCCGCCGCATTGCTTCCGGTAATAATCTGCTGCTTCAGTTTGAACAACGCCGCCAGCATCACCATTGCCATATGATGGTACCAGCCCCGCCAGGAGCGAATCTGGTAATCGCCCATGCCGACTTCAGCTCCCTTATCACAGGCGCAATCAGCCAGGAGCTGATTGGACTCTATCTGCGCCAGTTGCGCCAGCGCGGTGTCTTCCGGCAGATTGGACAGGAAATATTCACTGTTAATGCGATGTTCTCTCCTCATATAAAGCAGATACCGCCGGGCGGTTTTCTCATCGCTGTCCTGTACCCATACCTGCCGAAGGCATACATCGTATTGCTTCGCTGTTGCGGTTTTCCTTACTGTAACCCGCTCCCACTTTGCCATTGGAATTAAATCTGCAAATCTGTAAATCGAAATGGGGGTTTGCGGGATCGGCATTTGCCCGCTTCCGGCAGCAGGCCTGACGTCATGCTGCGGATTCTCCTGAAAAACCATCAGCTCGCAAGGAACCCGGACCATAAACTTCTCCCCGCTATCATAAAGGCGGCGGCATAACTCCAGTTTATCGCCGATTATCTTTTCAACATATACACAGTCAAAGCGCAGCCCGGCCTTGCGCTGCCGTTCAACAATCCAGCAAACCAGTTCCGCATAGTTGCCATATTTACGCGCTGAACCTTGTATTCCGGCCCGAGCACAACACTTGTCAGAGATAATCCAGAATTCTGGCAGATGCAGTTGCGCATCGATTAACGCGGACTGGTCATTGCAGCACAACGCGCCGAAAATCGCCATTTGGCATTTATGGAGTCCTGGCTCGTGCTTTAATTTCGCTCTGGACGGGACAAAAAGACGTCTGGGATTTTTCAGCAGTTTTGTCAGTTCAGGAACGCTTAATTTACTATATCTGTTCGTAGACAGGTTTTGCGCCAACCACAATCCCACTGAAGCAAAGCCTTTCTTGCCGAACATACATAGCGTCAAGACCAGACAGTTCATTGAATCACTTCCAATCAGCCGGTCTGCATCCTGCGCTATCTTGTCCATGACCGGGCGGCTGTCCCAGGGCGAGTCGGTAATAAAGTGCTGCAACTGGTAATACTC
>CAIJKT010000852.1 GCA_903821255.1 uncultured Lentisphaeria bacterium
GCAGCAGTATTTTACTTTCCGGCAGGCGGTCATTGAGCTCGTTGAGTATCGCCGCAACGCCTTCGCAAACTTCGTCCGCGCTGTACATGTAAAGATTATTGGTTCCGATCATCAGCACAATTATTTTGGGTTTTATTTTGTCTATCTCTCCATTGGACAGACGCCATAATACATGTTCAGTGCGGTCGCCGTTTATGCCCAGATTGAGCGGTTTGTAAACGCTGATATGTTTATTCCAGATTGCCTTGCCGGCTTCCAGCCATCCGGCAGTAATGGAATCTCCCAGAAACAGCACATCCGGATTGGCGGTTGCCGCCTGGCGGATAAATTCCTCGTGTTTTTCCAGAAATGCCGTACTTGGTTTGCCGCCGGGCATCCGTTTCACCTCAGGAACATCGGCTGGAGGCTTTACCAGGTTCAGCGGTTCGCCCGGCTCTGTGCCGGAAGGCAGTATTTTCAGGTTGAAATCCAAATGGAACATATCTTCAGCGTCATTGCCGTCCGGGCCGATTGCCACATAGACCGTGTCGCCCCTTTTAAGTTCGCCCAGGTCCTGCTGGAACAGCGTCGGGGTTTCAGCACTTGAAATATTGTCAGAATATTTAAGCGTGTCATTTACATAAATCTGGAGTTCAATAGTCTCCTTTTCGCCGCCGATCGGCTTCATGATATTGCCGTCGGTGAGCCAGACATTGCCGCTGCTGTCCTTCTGCATGGTATAGGCAATGACCACAAAATGATCGAATTTGTCCGGCGCTGTCGAACTGCCCTGGCCGGGATAGCCGGACAGCATATCCAGCATCAGGCTTTTCGCCGGGGAACCCGCCGGAAATTGCGGAGCCGGAGTATAAGCGCCGGATTTGTTCCAGATCAGCGGACGGTAATGTGCGGATTTGCCGATTTCGTCTGACGGATTCCACAGATAACGCCATCCCGTGGACGGGCCTTCCGGCTTGAATGATTGTTTGAATCCGCCAAGGACAATTGTTTCGGGGGCGGGAGTCTCCGCCTTTTTTTCAACAGCCGGAGTTTCCGCGGCCTTTACCTCGGCTGCCGGTTTCACTGCCGTATTTTCTACGGCGGCCGGCATCGCTGCTGTATTTTCAGTTTCCTGCGACCAGGCGTTTCCGCCGGAAATCCAGATGCTGCCACAGATTCCGGCCATCAGTATTGCTGTCAAATATCTGACATCGCGCATTTTGTTTTTCCAGTATTGCATTGTTTTATAGTGAGCGGATAATTTAGATAACGCCGCAATGGATTTCAAGGACGATTGCTGATTCTGATACATTTTTCGATCAGAACGGACTCAGGATTTATTGTAATTGCGGATAGCGCGGTCGGTTTCAAGTTTATCCTGGCGTTCGCGGAGGGTGTCGCGCTTGTCGCCGTGGGTTTTGCCTTTGCAGAGGCCGATCTCGACTTTGACCAGGCCGTGTTTCAGGTAGAATTTCAGCGGAATGATGGTATAACCTTTTTCCTTGACCTGCTGGGCGAGTTTGAGAATTTCTTTGCGGTTCAGCAGCAGTTTGCGGACGCTCATCGGAGCATGGTTGAAAATGCTGCCGTGCGAATACGCTGAAATATTGACATTGTACACAAACGCCTGGCCCTTTTCGATCTTTACAAAGGCATCGGCAACAGAAATAGCGCGTTCGCGGCAGCTTTTGACTTCCGTTCCGTGCAGTTTGATTCCAGCTTCCAGCGCTTCGATCACAATATAGTCGTGAAAGGCTTTTTTGTTGGTCAGCAGCACTGGATTGCGGTCATCGTCTTTTCTGGGCATTGCCGGTTCCTGTTAAAGGTTAATCGCCGGTCATAAACCGTTTGGCTTTATTAACGAATTCGTCCCGCAGCGGGTGATTTTTGGAATCAACCAGCTTTGCGGAGAAGTTTTCCAGATCAGTACGCTGTTCCCGGCTCAGATTTCTCGGCACTTCGATAAAAATGCGGACGTGCATATCGCCGCGGGCGCCGCCGCGCAGGGAAGGGAAGCCTTTACCTTTAAGCCGCAGCACCGTGCCGTTCTGGGTGCATTCCGGAATTTTCATTTTGGCTTTGCCGGTGACCGTCGGCACTTCAACGATGCCGCCGAGGGTTGCCACGGTAAATGAAACTGGCACATCACAGATGATATCGTTACCGTCGCGCCGGAAAATATCGTGAGCGCGGACATGGATGAAAACATACAAATCGCCAACGCTGCCGCCTCTCACGCCGCCTTCGCCTTCGCCGGCGACGCGAAGTCTGGAGCCCGTGTCAACGCCGGGGGGGATATGAATCTGAAGTGTTTTTTCAGTCTGAACGCGCCCGGCTCCGCGACATACTTTACATGGATTCTGGATAATCTGGCCGGCACCCTGACACGAAGGACAGGCCTGCCGGACACTGAAAAAGCCCTGTGACATTGATACCTGGCCGGAACCGCCGCATCTGGTGCAGGTGGAGCGGCCGGAGCCGGGTTCGCAGCCGGAGGAGTTGCAGTGGTCACAGCCGGAAAGTTTTGGAATCCGGATTTTCTTGTCGGCGCCGTAAACCGCGTCTTCAAAATCAATTTCCAGGTCATAGCGCAAATCGGAACCGTCGCGGGCTCCGTTCGAAGAGCGTCTGTTGCCGCCGCCGCCGAAAAGGTCTTCAAAAATACTGCTGTTGCCGCCACCGCCGCCGCCGAAACCGCCGCCGAAGACCTGGCTGAAAATATCGAACGGATCATGGAAGCCGCCGCCTGCGCCGCCGGGTCCGGCTGCACGTCCGGCGCTGGTGAACGCTTCCGGACCGAACTGATCGTATTGTGCGCGCTTGGTCTTGTCGCTCAGGACTTCATAAGCGTGTGATATTTCCTTGAACTTCTCTTCGGCTTCCTTGTTGCCCGGGTTTTTGTCCGGATGAAATTGGATCGCCAGCTTGCGGTATGCTTTCTTGATCTCTTCAGGGGAAGCAGTCCGGCTGACGCCAAGCAGTTCGTAAAAGTCTTTTGTAGTAGCCATATTCTTCAGCCTTCCTGCTTATCTTCGGCTTTCGCCGGGCCGCTGCTGACTACGACTTTGGCGGGGCGGAGCAGTCTTTCGCCAAGTTTGTAACCGCAACTCCATTGTTTGCTGACTTTGCCTTCGGGAACATCATCTGATGCTTCGTGCGCCAGCGCCTCATGCAATTCCGGATTGAATTGCTGGCCGACGGCGTTGACGGTTTCAATACCGAGTTCATCCATGGCTTTTTTGTATTCACCCGTAATCATCTTCAAGCCCTGCCGGATGGCATCCAGGTTGTCCGAGGTTTCCGCCGCAGTCATTGCCATGTTCAAGTAATCGCAAACCTGCAGGAAGGGCATTGCTGATTCGGCCATCGCCAGGAACCGGGCGGTGGATATATCTTTGGAAACGCGTTTGCGGTAGTTCTGGTACTCCGCCTGCAACCGGAGATAACGGTCATGCGTGTCGGCAAGGTCTTTTTCCAGGCTGGCAATCCGCTGTTCCGGAGCGGTTTCCACCGGCAGATCCCAATTGGCCTCGACAGCTTCAACCGCGGCTTCGGCGCTGCCGGTTTCATTCTTCAGTTCCGCGGCTTCATTGCCGCCGGTTTCATTCTTCAGTTCCGCGGCTTCAGCATTTGCGGCTTCATCCGGCGTCTTATGTTTTGAATGATTGTTTGTCATTTAGAGCGTCTCCTTAATATTTTTTGTCTCTCATTCCCCCCAGGAATAAACAGCATACAGCCGGGGGAATTTTTTCAAACTATTAAATTAGCCATTAATCCGGAATTTTCAATCCCGCGAGTATATTTTTTCGTATCTGAAAAGCTGAGGGGCAACCGTTTACAGAAGAATATCCCGTCCGCAACCATTGATTGCGGACGGGATATTAAAGTATTCTGCAGCATTGAATTCTAAAATTTTTCGACGGAAGCGCCTTCGCCGATGGCACACTTGATCATTTCAGTGTCTTTGCCGGTCTGAAGTTTGAATGCGGTGGCAAGACGCTGACAGTATAAATCGGCTTCCGCCGCCGCGACCAGATGAATTGAAATCCCGCCGAAGCCGCCGCCGCTGAGACGGGCGCCGATGCAGCCGGGAATTGACCTGGCCTGTTCCACCAGGAAATCCAGTTCCGGACAACTGTTTTCAAAGTTCTCTATCGAACTGCGATGCGATTCAAA
>CAIJKT010000853.1 GCA_903821255.1 uncultured Lentisphaeria bacterium
ACTTTCAATTAATCCCGTAAACATGTAACAACCTTTATTTTATTATCTCTTTAATTTTACCCCGTTGCGCTTCAGTTGCAACATGAAAAAATACTTTTGTGCCTTAAAACTTCAGGCCTTTAAGAAGTTTTACCGCTGAATCTTCGCATACATTATTCGCAAAGCAGCAGGATGGCGATTACTTTTATAAAACAACTTTATTTATTGAGAACAAAATGTTTCATTTAAAGAGTAAAATTATTTTAACGGTTTTAAGTATCGCCTTGACGGGCAGCGCTGCTGAAAAAATAACACCGGCGGCACAACCGGCGAAAATTCTGATAGAAGCTGAATCAGGGCAATTTAATCCGTCACGGCTGGAAATCACTAATCAGCCGAAGTTTTCCGGCGGCATGGGCATTGCCCTGAAATCAGGCCGGCCTGTTGATATTAATAAACCTGCGGCAGTTGCGGACATTGTTTATGAATTTAATATTCCCGCTGCCGGACGTTTTGACTTGTTCAGTTGGGCAGCAACCGATGAAGCCGCATACTGCTATATATGGATAGCGGTTGATGATGCAACTCCACGTCAGAAAGTGTTTGTTTCGCCATGGAAAGATCTGAGTAATTGCAAAGAACATCTGCAAAAGGCTGATTTGACCGCAGGGCTGCATCACATCAAAATATGGCTTCCTGAGAGAGTCACGCTTGACCGTCTGGAATTGTCGCCGCTCCGGGTTCAGGGAATTCCTGAATGTGCGCTAAAATATAATCCGCCGATTGTTCCGCCCGTCACACGGCCCCGCTTAATGATAACGCAGCAGACTCTGGAATCTGTCAGGGAAAATTTGGTTGTCGGCGAAAACAAGGAGATATGGGAATCCGTAAAAAAAGATGCAGCCAGCCCTTATGTTCTTAAAACAGATACGATGACGCCGCCTAAATCCAGCGTTAAAGCCCAAAAGCACAGTCCGCAAATAATCGGGGTTTTTGAAGATGATAAAGCGCTGGATATTGCAGTTAAAAAGGCGTTTGTCTATCTGATGCAAAATGATAAAGCCAGAGGCAGGGAGGCCGTGAAATTGATTGCTGATTACATTGGCAAAGCAGAATTCGGCAACCAGCTTGATGTCTGCCGTAAAATAGGTCTTCTTATTTATTCGTCCGCGCTGGTCTATGACTGGTGTTATGATCTAGCTTCGCCGGAAGAAAAAAGGATTATCCGCGACAATCTGATGCGGCTGGCGGAAGATATGGAAATCGGCTGGCCGCCGTTTAAGCAGCAAGTCATTAACGGTCATGGCAATGAAGCGCAGTTATCGCGCGATCTGCTGGCCATGAGCATTGCCATCTACGGCGAAGATCAGCTGCCTTATAAATTGTGCAGTTACCGGATACTGGAGGAGGTGGTTCCGGAGCATAACAAAGAATACATTTCGGGACGGCATAATCAGGGAAGCAGCTACGGGCCGTACCGCTTCGGCTGGGATATATATGCCGCTTGGATATTTTACCGGATGAGCGGAAAGGAAATCTTTTCCGCCGACCTGAAAAAAATACCTTATTTCTGGATTTATATGCGAACCCCGGATGGCGAACTTCTGCGTGACGGCGATGGCTTTCTGCACGGTAAATACTGGAGCTATGCTTTAAACGCATTTTTAGATTATACTTACTGCAAGGATTCTCTGCTGAAGAGCGAATATATCCGGCAGGACGGTATGAAATGGGCTAAGAAGAACGCGGTTCTGTTCCTTCTATTGAATGATCCGTTGCTGAAGACGGAAAGCAGTCTTGACCAGTTGCCGCTGACCCGTTATTTTTCCGCCCCGCTGGGGTCAATGATCTGCCGGACCGGATGGAGCTTTGACCGCAACGGTTCCGATGCTGTTGTTGAGATGAAAGGAGCAGGCACTTATTTTGGCAACCACCAGCACCTTGACGCCGGGGCGTTTCAAATATATTACCGCGGGATGCTTGCCGCTGATCTAGGGCTATACGGGTTTTATGGAACGCCTTATGACAATAATTTCAACAAACGTTCCATTGCTCATAACTTGATGCTGGTATTCGATCCAGGGGAAAAATTTCCTGACGGCAGGGTCAATGACGGCGGCCAGCAAGTCTTAAGCGCTTATTCGCCGAACGGCAGTGTGCTCGCTCATGATTTAGGGCCTGACCGGCAAAAACCGCTGTTCAGTTACTTGAAAGTTGATCTTGCCGCCGCTTACAGCAACAAGATTGTCTCATACGTCAGAAGTTTTTGTTTCTTAAATACCGGACTGGAAAACTCGCCGGGAGTCCTGATTACTTTTGACCGTATGATAACCGCTAAACCGGAGCTGAAAAAATACTGGCAGATAAATTCATGTCAGAAACCGGAATTTGACGGAAACGGTTTTGCCATAACTGCTGTTCAAGCGGAGAATCCGGGGAAATTGATTGTAATTCCATTACTGCCGGAACCTGCCAATCGCGAAATAACCACCAGCGGCGGCAGTGCTGCCACGGTATTCGGGCATAAATTTCAGGTTCCTGCCGAGCTGCCGGAAACATCAGGATGGCGAACCGTCATCTCTCCCAAAATCGCCAGCCGGGAGAATTTATTTTTGACGGTCATGCAGCTTGCCGACGGCAAGATTCAGCCGCTGAAAACAGAGCAACTGAACGGGCAGGCATACATTGCGGTTGCAGTCGGAGACCGCATTGTCAGTTTTTCGCGCAGCGCAACATCCATTAAATCAGCAATGGAACTGAAAGTACCGGCTGGCCGGAAACAGTATCATGTATTGCTCTGCGACCTTGAACCATGGATGTGGATGATCAAAGAGAAAAACGGCAAAAAACTGTGCAAGGCCGCAGTCAAACCGGATGCCGGAACGTTGTATGCAATCCTGCCGCCTGGCGAATATGTCATCTGCGGAAGCCGGGATTAATCGGGAATTACCGGCAGATAGTTGGCTATGGCTATAACTATTCCGGTAATGACGGCAAAGATCACCGCAATCCATAACAGAATCGGGCGGCAGCGGCATTCCGGACTTGGCGGTTGTATTTTGATATAATTCCGGATCAGATCCAGATGAACAATATTGGCCTCTGCCGGATAACGGGGAGTATAGGTGAAGATGCTGCCGGTGCCGGCATTGAGTCTCAGCGGCAGATTGATCGCCCATCCGGCGGCTTCCAGGAACAGTCCGAGATTTCTTTTCCTTAATTTATATATTCCGGAAATCACCGGCGGCAGGGAGATAATCAGCAGAATTAATATTACCCAGCCGGCGATTCTCCAGCCAGATACCGCAGATAATGATTTAATGATGAAGGCGATGCTGCTGCCGATTGCGGCAAGCCCGATACTGCCGCACAGAACCATGATCGAACCGCCAGACAGAGTGTTGACTCCGGCTTTTGCCGCGTCCGCCGCCGGTACGGCCAGACTTTTGTTCAGGGTCTGCTGGATATTGGCAATAGATGTGATTTTATCCAGTTTCTCACTCATGAAGTTGCTGAAATTATTCAATGGCAGCAACAGCGACTGCAGCAGAGAAACCGGACCGTTGACAATATCCACTATCCTGGCGTCCCACGCGATACCGTCCCAGCCGATGAAAATACCCGGTTTGCCGATATACAGCCTTGAACATCCGCCGCCGGCCACAGCCACGGCGACATGCATGATTCTCTCTTCAAAGTCCTTTGTTTTGTCGCGGCTTTTCAATTTCAGGTACATGATATACATATTGCATTTTGCCGCGATCTTTTTATGTTCCTGAATATCATCTTTGATCCTGACAGTCAAATCAAAACAGCGGCCGTCCATAATGACAGTCCCTGCCTGGATCATTGAATGTTTACCCGGGGTGAATAATTCGCCGAATGACACAAAGTTTCTGGTAAATCTGAAAAAATGCTGCTTGAACAGGATCAGCTTTTCCAAGTCAGACAATTTCCGCAGCCGGATTTTCAGGTTGTTGTCTTCCTTCAGCAGATTCCGCAGTTTTTCCAGCGCCGGGCTTTTCAGGTACCGGTTCAATTTATCGCTGCCCAGCCGGTCCACCCGGTTTCCGTCTTTGCCGATCAGATATTCCTCGTATGCGGCAAAGCGTTCTTTCAGCTGCCGCCATTGTTTCAAGGTCATAACTTGCATTGCAAACGTATTTACGAAATCAGCCGCATCATCTTTATAAAACGGATTGATATCTTTTTCAAAATCAATTACTGTTTCAGGGCAGGGCGAGGCCAGCGGGGCTGATTGCAGATATGCCTGTACCGCGTCATGATTTTTGATGTCCAGTTCAGGGAGCAGATAGGGGGTGGAGGTGAAACGGCTGCGGTTGGCCGGGTCCAGGATTATCATGCGGCAGTAATCAAAATATTCGTCAAGTTTGCCGCGCAGTTTGCTGTAAACCGGGTAGTCGGTGGAAAATTTCTGTCCGGCCGGGATATCCGGATTGTTTTCCCATTTTAAATAAGTGTCGGCATCGCTCAGGAAGCCTTCCAGCAGCAATTCAGAAATGCCTTTTTCTCCGCCCGGCCCGGTAACTCCCCCGGTAACGCTGATAATATCTTCAGACAACTGTCTGGACAACGTGCCGTTGAACGCCGCGGCAGTAATAATGCCGTTACCTTTCAGCGGACCGGATGCCTGGGTTTTGGCTTTTGCCCTGATGTCTTCAATGCGGACTTTATTGTCTTTGACACAATCTTTGAGAAGTTCGCCGACGGCAGCCAGCAGTTCCCGGCCTTTGTCCGTGGCATCATTAATCTCGGACAGATCGAGTGCCGCCTCGCTGTCTGAATTGAGAACGCTGAAGTTCTTTAACACTTCCTTGAGCCAGAAATATGCTTCCTTGACTTCGTCGGCACGGATTCTGCCGTTTTTATCGGAGTCCAGGAATTCCAGGAACTTCTGGTCGCAGTTCAGGTTTTCCGTCGCTGCGGCGGATGCCGCCCAGCGGGCAACGTTCAAATCCGGAATATGCTTGAGTTCGTCAGGCGATTTAATAATGAACTGGTAACTGCCGCCTAATTTCTGAATCAGCATTTTTTTCCCTGACATGGCCCGTTCTCCTGTAAATTTCTAGCAGTTCAGCGCAGCCTGCTGTTTGATTAAGTCAATAAGGACAATGGCGGTCATGGACTCAACGACCGGCACTATTCTCGGGCAGAGGCAGGGGTCGTGCCGTCCTTTCGTTGCACAGATAACCGCATTGCCGTTGATGTCAATTGTGTCCTGCTCCATGGAAATGGATGAAGTCGGTTTGACCACGGCGCGGAAAACGATTTCAGCGCCGGTGGAAATGCCTCCGATGATGCCGCCTGCGTTATTCGTGATAAAACCGGCAGGAGACATTGCGTCATTGTGCTGTCTGCCGGTCATTGCGGCGGCGGCGAAACCGGTGCCGAATTCAATGCCTTTGATGCCGCCGATGGAAATGATAACTTTGGCCAGTTCCGCGTCAAGTTTATCGAAAACCGGTTCGCCGATACCGGCTGGAACTCCGGAAACGCGGCATTCGACGATGCCGCCGATGCTGTTGCCCTCACTTTTTGCTTCCAGAATGCGCTGCTCCATGGCTGCGGCAACGCTGCTGTCGCAGGCGCGCACCGGATTTTTCTCGATGAAATCAGGCTCGTACTTTTCGCATTTAAGATTGCCTATCACCAGCGTATGGGCCGTGATTTTGATTCCTTTGGCGGCCAGCAGTTTTTTTGCCACAGCTCCGGCGGCGACGCGTCCGGCAGTTTCACGTCCGGAGGCTCTGCCGGACCCGCGATGGTCCCTGATACCGTATTTCTTATTATATGTATAGTCGGCATGGCCGGGACGGAACAGTTCCTTGATGTTGTCATAGTCGCAGGAACGGGCATCGCTGTTCATAATGAGCATCATCAGCGGAGTGCCGGTGGTTTTGCCTTCAAAAATACCTGACATAATTTTGACGGTATCAGTTTCAGCCCTGGCTGTGGTGATTGATGACTGTCCGGGCCGCCTGCGGTCCAGGTCATATTGAATATCCGCTTCGCAAAGCGCAATGCCGGGGGTGACGCCGTCAACGACTACGCCGACCGCACCGCCGTGGGATTCGCCGAAAGTGCTGACTGTAAAAATTTTACCGTATGTGCTGCCGCTCATTCAAAGCCTCCTCGATTCTGTCAATTATCAGTTTATTCGCTGTTTTCAACGACATCTCATGGTCAATTTCAACGACCAGGCCGGCATGCCGGAGATAGTATTGCTCCCGCTGTTTATACAGCTCGTTAAAACTTTCGCAAGGTCTTGCCGGGTCCAGAAAAGGCGGCAGGCCCCTTGCCATAATCCGCTTGAAAATTATTTCCGGCGACACTTTAAGATACACGAAAAAGCCGAGTTTTTCCAGCCACGGAGTTACGGCGTCATTAGCCGGCAGGCCGCCGCCAAGCGCGATCACCCTGTTGTTGTCGCCTTCGTTGCCTTCGGCAGCAAGCCGTTTTACAACCTCAACTTCCAGGTTCCGGAAGAAACTTTCGCCTTCGTCGCGGAATATATCGCGCGGCGACATCCGTTTCCCGGTTTGTTCGCGGTAGAGTTCGGTCAGCATATCGTCCGTATCGCAGAACTGGCATTTCAAATGTTCCGCGAGGGCATTGCCGTGAGTGCTCTTGCCGCAATGTTTCATTCCGGTGATGACTATATTCATGATGCTGAATCGGGCTTTACGATCTGGGTGCCGATGCCGCTGTCGGTGAAGATTTCGAGCAGCAGCGAATGTTCACGGCGTCCGTCGATCATGTGAACTTTGCTGACTCCGGCATTTAGCGCATGCAGACTGCTCAATATTTTCGGAATCATGCCGCCGGTGATTACTTTGTCCGCGATCAACTGATCAATTTCGGTGGTGCAGATGGTCGGGATAACGGTTGACTCATCTTTGGGGTTGCTGAGAATTCCGGG
>CAIJKT010000854.1 GCA_903821255.1 uncultured Lentisphaeria bacterium
CCCTGATCTGCATCGGCGGCGGCGGCACTCACAAAAGCGCGTTGAAACTGAAGGAACTGGGGCTCAATATCATTACGATCCCCAAAACCATTGACAATGATATCGCCTGCACCGATAATTCAATCGGCTTTGACACCGCGCTGCGGATTGCCACCGATGCCATCGACAGCCTGCACTCCACCGCCAGCAGCCATAAAAGAATCATGCTGGTGGAGATCATGGGACACCGCGCTGGCTGGCTGACCCTCGGCTCCGGTCTCGCCGGCGGCGCCGACGTCATTCTGATTCCGGAACTGCCTTATGACATCAACAATGTGGCCAACGCCATTCTCCAGCGTTCCAGAGAAGGCAAACGCTTCTCGATTGTTCCGGTGGCCGAAGGCGCGGTTTCAAAGGCTGAAGCCCTGCTGTTCGCCCAGGCGGCGGCAAGAAAAGAGAAAGCCACGTCGAAAAAAGATAAGGAAAAGGCTAAAATCGAACTGGAGAATCTCTGGCTGGCGCGCACCGGCAATACGTTGCGGATAGCTCAAAAACTGGAGGAACTCACCGGACAGGAAACCCGCGTCACGATCCTCGGTTATTTACAGCGCGGCGGCAAACCTTCCCCTTCCGACCGTATTCTGGCAACTAAACTCGGCAATGCCTGTGTTGACCTGATCAGGAAAAGACAATTCGGCTACATGGTCGCCGCCAAAGGGCAGAACATTGAGCCGGTTCTGATTGAAGAGGTCGCCGGAAAACTTAAACTGGTGCCGCAAGACCATCCATGGATTAAAAGCGCACGGGAAACCGGCATCAGTTTCGGCGTATAACGACCGGAAAGACCTCCTGCGTGACGATGCCTGGAAACGGCGAAATATGTGAGTCAGCCGGGACAGATAAAACTGATTATCGCTGTTTTTTGACTGGGAAAAATCGATTTTAGCGCTATCTTAAACCGGCAGTCAGAAAAAATTAAACATTCGGTTCAGCCCCTTAAAAGCAGCGCCGACAAGAAAGAAAACCCATGAATTCCGAAACTGTTATCAAGGATACTTCCGCCAATCCCGCGCCGCTCGGCCTCACCGGATTCGGACTCACGACCATTTTGCTCAACATTCACAACGCCGGATTCTATCCCAATAACTCCATGATCCTCGGGATGGGCATTTTTGTGGGCGGCATCGCCCAGATCATCGCCGGCATACTCGAATCAAAGAAGAACAATACTTTCGGGCTTACCGCGTTTATCGCCTACGGCTCCTTCTGGCTATCGCTGGTTGCCATCTGGGCGCTGCCCCGTCTCGGCATTGCCGACAAGGCAGATGAAACCGCCATGGGCTTTTATCTGGTCATCTGGGGGCTGTTCACCTTCGGCATGTTCATCGGAACCTTACGCCTGAACCGTGCGCTGCAGACGGTTTTCGGCACGCTGGTGATTCTATTCGGATTGCTGGCTCTCGGCGACTTCACCCATAATTCCACTATCAAAATGATTGCCGGATATGAGGGAATTATCTGCGGGCTGTCGGCCTTCTATGCAGCCATCGCCCAGGTGCTTAATGAAGTCTACGGCCGCGTTGTGCTGCCGCTGGGCCCTGTCACCCGCAGGTAGTCACTTCTTTTTGCCATGCCGCGGAAAGAGCAGCAGGCGGAAACCAAGCAGGCCGGAAATTACAAAGCCGACGATTCCGATAACCGGAATATTATTGTAGTGCGGCGGTATTTTGGACAGGACAATGAGCGAAGACCCGATAATGAGCGAAGCCAGAACGATGGAATAGGCGATATGATCGCTGACTCTCTCCAATGTGCGCAGCAAAGGGTCGAGCCCCATGTGTTCAAATTCGATTTTCAGATTGCCCTTCTTGGTCTTTTCCAGCAAGTTCTCGATGTTCATGGGAATTTCGCCGATGGCATGCAGCATATCTTCAATCGGGTCAATCATTTTCGCTATCATTTTTATCGGATTCAGATTCATCATGCGGAGTCTGCGGACAAACGGTTTGAGATGGGCTACTATCTCCAGTTCCGGATCCAGGTCATGCGCGATGGTCTCAATTGTAATCAATGCCTTGAGCATAATATAGAGGTTCGGCTTGAGCCGCAGGGAATTGACGGTAAGCGCCTTCATCAACTGCTCCAGAATGCGCGACAATTGGATTTCCCGCATCGGGCGATAAATATTCTGGTCAATAATGTCGCAGATATCGCGCTGGAGCAAATCGTGATCGGGTTCTTGTTCGTAATAGACGAATTTGAGTACACCCTGAAGAATTCTGCGGTCTTCGCCTTTCAGGATGTTGTTGAGCAGACGCGCGAAATCATGGCGTTCCTGCGATGAGACACTGCCCATCATGCCGAAGTCCAGAAAGCAGATCCTGTTGTCGGGCATAATAAAAATATTGCCGGGATGGGGGTCGGCATGGAAAAAACCATGTATAAAAATCTGTTCGAGCACGGCATCGGTGCCGCGCGCGGCAATCAGCTTCAAATCGTACTGCTCCGGGTTGGGGCCGCTGCTCAACTCGGAAATCTTTACGCCGTCGGCAAATTCCATGGTCAGCACTTTCGCGGAAGAAAGTTTCGGGAAGATATGCGGCACGCAGATATTCGGATTTGATTCAAAGTTCATCGCAAAACGGCGGGCGCTGGCAGCTTCGATGGTGTAATCAATCTCTTTTTCAATCGAGCGCGCAAATTCTTCGACAATGGCAGTAGGGCGCTGAAGCGCCATTTCCTCAAGGTTGTTTTCCATAATCACGGCCAGATGATTCATGATCTCCAGGTCGGTCTCAATGATCTCCCGGATGCCGGGGCGCTGGACCTTCACGACGACGTTTTCGCCTTCCAGGGTGACGGCGCGGTGAACCTGTCCGATCGATGCCGCCGCAACCGGTTCGCTCTCGAAGCTTTTGAACAGTTTATCCGGCTTCTGGCCGAGTTCGGCGACAATGATATTTTCCACTTCTTCATAAGGAAAAGACGGAACGCTGTCCTGTAGTTTATTGAGTTCCTGGATATATTCCATTGAAATCAGGTCGGGGCGGGTGGAGAGTATCTGGCCGAGTTTGATGAACGCCGGACCGAGTTCTTCCAGGATCATACGGACACGTTCCGGGCGGGTCCGGCTTTCAAATTTGCTGTCTTTCCGGGCGAACAGATTCAGTCCGAACTCGAAATAATTTTCCAGCTTCAGGGAGCTGATCATGTCGCCAAAACCGAATTTGAAAAGCACTTGAAGAATCTGTTCGTATCGCTTGAAATTACGATATGCGCTGCCGATTTTGGTTATTTTTCTGATTGTCAGCACGACTTAACCTCCTCCTGAAAAAACATCTGTATACATAATTGATACGGCGGACGAATATTTACAAGCGTAAAACTTAAAAAGAGATTATTCCGGCCGGAATTTTAGCGGGAGGTCGTTTTCGGAGGCCAGCCGGAAATAAAAATTCCAATCCTCGCCGCCGGCGCTGATGCTTTTGACGACGATCTGGTTGAAGCCCTGCTGGAGTTTGACGCCCTTTATCGCATCCTGGTCCCATTTGCCCTCGCGTACCGCCTGGTTATAAGTATGCACCAGCTTATGATTGATCCATATTTTCAGAAAACCGGAACTGCCGGCATAAAGGATAAGATTGGACATCGGTTCGGTGCATTTCAGATAAGTGACAGCGTAAACCGCGCCATGTCGGACCTGGTTTTTAAAGAGCTTCCGCAAGTCGATCTCCCCCGGATATTTACTGGATTCAAAGCGCGCCAGTTGCCAGCCGATGTTGGGATTGGCGGTCTTCTCGACGCCGGTCAGGCTCTTTTCATCCTGCATGAACAGCTCATGGACAATTTCAGCAAAGTCCGGTTTTTTATAATTTTCCGGATCATAAATAAACGGGCCGAGAATGTTCCAGCGGGTGACAAAGCACTCACTGGACAGGAAGCGGCCAACCTCTGTTTCCGGTACAATCAAATTGTTGACATTCAGATATTTTACATTGGCGCCGGATGCCGGACCGCCGGGCATTCCGGAAGTAACTTTGGCCAGCGTTTCCAGCGCGGAACCGGAAGCTGCCGCTTCATGCTTGCCGCTGAATTCCTTTTCCGGCTGTTTAACCGCCGGCGGCGCAATAGGTTTATCTTCCTTGATCTCGCTGCGGCAGCCGGCCAGGCACAAAATCCCGGTGCAGAGCAGTAAAAACGCATATTTCGTCATTTTAACAGACATTATATTCCAATATTCTATATTTCGTCAAAAACGTAAAAGTCAGTTTATAAAATACCCCCGGAAAGCGTTTTTTTCATTCATGTCTTCTGAAAAATCCAGGATTATTTTTCCGCCGCAATGTGCGTCAGACTGATTTAAAACGCAAAATTATTGACAAAAGCACTTGAATTAATCCGGAAATATTGCTCTTTTTAGAAGTTGCAGTTTATAATGCATTAAAATTAATAAGTCAGGAGCTTTGACAATTATGTATATCGGCAGAATCGTCGCCATCGGCATGACCCCGCAGGGCAATGCCGCCGCCATGTATCGCGTATCGTCCCGGTCATTTCCGAACCGCGAAGCGGTGAAGAAAGGCGAAACCGTCTCCATCATGCCGCGCGCCGGCTTTGAAGGCGACCTGAAGAAGAGCCCGTACATTACCTACAACTGCGTCCGCATCGCCGGAAATTACGCCGTGGTCAGCAACGGTTCCCATACTGATCCCGTTGCGGAAAAGATCGCCTCCGGCATGTCGCCGCGCGATGCCGTTTCACTGGGGCTGCTGGCTATGGACTATGAAAAGGACGATTACAATACTCCGCGGATTATTGCCGTGATCAGCCGGCAGAACCCGGTTGGATTCCTCGGCATCATCAGGAAGGACGCGCTGCTGGTAAGAGAATTTACGCTGGAGGCCGGCAAAGCTTATTACGTTTCCACCTATGAAAAGAATGCCCCGTGCCGCGGACAGATTGACGCCGGATTTAACGCGGATACCGCTGCTGCGGCCTGCGAATATGTCATCAAAGGCGGTGTTTTCGCGGAGTTCGAACTTCCCGTGACTGCCGCTGCCGTCGTTGCCGCAGGCAGCAGTTTTGAAATCGCCACTGCCGCCGTCTGATAGAATTTATATGAGCAACATTGAAAAGATTCTCCGTGAACTCAACCCGGAGCAGCGTAACGCGGTGGAGACGATTGACGGCCCGGTGCTGGTGCTGGCAGGCGCCGGAACCGGCAAGACCCGCGTAATCACTTACCGCATCGCCTACATGCTGGCGAAAGGCATTCCTCCGGAAAGCATCCTGGGGCTTACCTTTACCAATAAGGCCGCGAAAGAGATGAAAGAGCGTCTGGCCGCGCTGGTTTCTCCGGAAAAAGCGCAGAAAGTCACGCTCGGCACGTTCCATTCCTTTTGCGTCAGAATCCTGCGCAAGGAAATCCGGGTGCTGAACTATCTGCCGAACTTTACCATTGCGGACGAAGGCGATCAGGCCGGGATTATCAAGCAGGCCGCCGCCGCGCTGGGCTATGTCAAAGGCGATGCGCCGGTGCCGGAAATCAGCGCTTATATCGGTTCTCAGAAGAACCGCCTGATTGACTGCCGGACCGCCAAAAACGTTGCCGACACCGATTATCAGGTGCAAATGGCGCATGTTTACGATGAGTACCAGCAGATCCTGTGCAACCAGAACATGCTGGATTTCGATGACATGCTCTTTCTGGCTTACCGGATATTCAATGAGCATCCGGATATCCTTAAAAAATATCAGGAAATCTATCAATATATTCTCGTGGACGAATATCAGGACACCAATGACGCGCAGTTCACCCTGATCAAGCAGCTCTGCGGCCACCGCTGCAATCTCTGCGTCGTCGGCGACGACGATCAAAGTATTTACGGCTGGCGCGGCGCCAATATCGGCAATATTCTCGAATTTCCCAGCATGTTCAAAGGCACAACGCAAATCAAGCTGGAACAAAATTACCGTTCTTCCAATAAAATTCTTAATGCGGCCAATATGGTGATTGCCGGCAACAGCAACCGCTATGCCAAGAACCTCTGGTCAAGCAAGGGCGAGGGAGAAAATATCCGCCTGGTCAAAGCGATGGACGGTGAAGGCGAAGCGGATTTCATCGCGGAATTCATTGCCCAGGAAGTGGCGGAAAACAACTATGTACACTACAGCGATTTCGCGGTGCTTTACCGCTCCAACCATCTTTCCCGGCTGCTTGAACAATCGCTGCGCAAAACCGGAGTGCCGTACCGGCTGGTCGGCGGGCAGGAATTTTTCAAGCGGAAAGAGATCAAAGACGCGGTCGCCTATTTGAAACTGCTGATCAATCCGCGGGAAGACCAGAGTCTGCTGCGGATTTTGAATCTGCCGCCGCGCGGTCTCGGCGATAAAGCCGTGGACCGGCTGAAAGCTTTGAAGAATACCGTTTTTCTGCCGATGACCGAGATCATAAGCAATGAAGATTATCTGGAAGGACTCACTTCAAAAGCCGCTTCGAACGTCCGTGAACTGGACGCCTGTCTGAGAAAATACCGGCAGGAACTTGCCGAACCCGGCGACATGGCGGCGAAAGTCCAGGAATTCCTGAAGGCATGCGGCTATCTGGACGGTTTGCAGAAAATCTATAAGGACATCGAAGACTCCGTGAAACGGCGGGAGAACGTCTATGAGTTTATCAGCGCCATTGCCGGGTTTGAAAAGAAAGCGATGGAACCGGTGACGCTGGAGAACTACCTGGAAAGCTATGCCCTGCTCGAGGAAAACGACAAAGTGGATGACAAAAGCGATGACGGCAACAGCGTCACGCTGACCACGGTTCACGCCGCCAAAGGACTGGAGTTCCCGTATGTTTTCGTAATCGCCATGGAACGCAACATCTTTCCGCATGAGCGTTCGGAAATGGAAGGCAAGACTGACGAGGAGCTGCGGCTGTTTTATGTGGCGCTGACCAGGGCAAGAACCCATCTGCTGATCACTCATGCCGATTACCGGATGTACCGCGGCATGGATCTCAGCCAGACGCCGTCAAAATTCCTGCAAATGCTGCCTGAAAACATCGTGGACAAGCATCAGCCGCACGAATTGATCAAGACCATGAGCAAAGATGATCTGCTGAATTCATTCAAATCACTATTTGACGGGCTTAAAAATTAGGTGCTGCCGGAAGATTTAAAATTCCGCAATTGCGAATTTTAAAAAAGCGAATATATTAACAGCCAGTAATATAACAATTATGGCGGACTCCGGAAAATGAAAATAACTGAAGATATTTTAAAAGCGTTGCAGAACTGCATTCACGGAATCGGTTCAATCAATGAATTTTCTCAGCAGACGAATGTCAATATTGAGACTATCAGCAAATATTTGAGCCGCAAGTCCCAGTCCATAAAACAGGAGACCTGGGAAAAGCTCTATCCGCTGCTGAAGCCGTATCTGCCCAAAAACGGGGAAATCAGACCCGTTATGAAGGAATCCAGGATTCCGGCGGATGCTGCCGCAGTGAAGATCGACCATAAACACACTTTGCTCAGCATTGATGAGAAAATTCTTCTCGATGCATTTGCCGAACTGTCGCCGGAACTGAGA
>CAIJKT010000855.1 GCA_903821255.1 uncultured Lentisphaeria bacterium
CGAACATCCAACCAATAGTGTCAATGAAATAACAGCCGCCAATAAAATCCGTACTTTTAAAATATTCATTATTTACCCTCCATCCAAAAGATGTTCCGTTCTACTGGTTTCTTGTTAACATCAGAAATATATATATTTTGATAGTTGCCGTTTTCATCTAACCGCGAATCATGTGTGTATGGATTCCTGGCAAGCGGACTGTCCAGGTAATTATCAACGAAATCAGGCAATGGCCCGAACATCGGGTTCGGTTCTTTACCGGATTGCCCTGCCGCCGCATTACCCTGTTGCCACATCCATTTCAATGGAACGTATTGCGCATCTGGACAACCCGGATAATGTTTGAGGATCAAACTATCTTAGTCGAGAAACATTACTTTTCAAAAACCGACCTTATTTTTGTCTTGATTCTCCGGTGGAATAGCATAAGATTCCCCTAAGGAGTATGAAAATTTGCGACATCCGTTTTCTGCCGCTGAGGCTTGGAACCATTCAAATTTTCCGATATGAGAAAATTCATCTTCTGGCCCATAGCATTTAACATAGACATATTTCCCATCACGTAATGGCCCTAGTTTTATAGTTTTAAGCATCAAACTTGGCATCTTTGAGCCCGCGTTGCGTGAGTCATCATCTATCCAAAAGCTATATTCAGTATCCGAAGAATAAAACTTGATTTTGTTTATAATTTTCGCTTCTAATTCGTTTTTAGGCGAATAGTCTTGGAGCATTGTCACTAATTGTAAGCGGTCACGTATAATTTGCATCGTTTCTTTGATTCCGAACTCATTGTTGCGAAGTTTCAATTCTTCCAGAAAATCCAAAGTTTTTGATCCAAGTGATAATCCGGACTCGTATAATAAGGTATTGAATTTATCATTGCGGCCTTTGCCTTCTGCAAGAATCTCCTTCAATTTTTTTAGAACTTTTTCTTCGATATAATCTGTTTTCTTATCTTCTATTGCTGCTTTATTGAGTATAATAATGTCTGGCCCTAAAGCATCACACTTTATTATGATATCTTCTGAAGAATCTTTTGAAGAGTCCGCAGAACAAATATTACAACCTGATATTAATATGCCGACAAAACAAATTACGATGAAGAATGGTATCCGCCTGATTTTCATTGATAAACTCCTTGTGATGATCATATTACTTATTATTTTGCAACATTTGTTTAGCATCTTTTAGTATAAAACCAAGCGAAGTTGCTTGGCTTAGCGATGCGTTTAAGTTATGACCGGCGCCGATAGTCAATCCTCCGTTAGTTGCGGGAATCAAATGCCCCGCATAACATCCGTAGAAATTCACCCTGTCAGAGTACAGGGTTTTAATTCCGGGCAAGCCTGCCGCAAGAACCTCTTTTGCTGTTAAAGGTAAAGGGTCTCTTAATTGCATTTTCACAATAATGTCTTTGTCAGTTACCTTTGGCACGTTTGGCTTAAGATTAGTGGCATTCGTAATAAATTTATTATCATGTTCTATCTTAGCAACCCCTTTGCTTTTTGCTTTACTCTTTGCCCGCTCATTTGCGTATCCAACGGCATCATCCAGGCTTGCAAATATTTTTCCTTTATAGCGTTCTGCGGTTATATCTTCGCCATCATAATATAATTTGCCGTGAGCCATGAGAAAGCCGTATCCATTTTCAGCAGACTGTACGACATTGGCTGCGCTTACATCTTTTAGCGTTTTAAAACAAATATCCTCTTTTCCGCCATTGCTTTTATAATCTGTCTCTATCTGTTTCCAACTGTTCTCATAATCCCCTACGGCAGGCCCAAGCAAAAGCGTAAAAAGCACTTGTTTCAAACCAAGGCCGTCAACAGAGCATACCGGATTGTTATTCACCATGCAATATAAATTTACCCCGCCATCTTCTCCCATCGGGTCCTGGGTCAGCCAGCGCATGAGGTCAAGATCATAATCGCGGTACTTATTGTGCAGTGTTCCGGTTTCCTTGTCGTAGTATTGTGTGGAGAACTGGAACGGGAAATCGGCGGCTTTCGCGCCGGAAGTGGCTGGTTTGCCAGACGGACTGTAATCATATTCCGCGACTAACGCACCGGAGCTGTCCACATAAGCGCGGACATTGCCGTTGCCATCGTATGCCGGATAGTAGGAACTTGTTCCATCAGTTACGCTTAACAACCCGCCGATGCCGCCGGTTTCCTGCAATGTGCCAGAAATGTCTTCACCCCACAAATAACCATGCCGAAATACGTTATTGGCATCGTACTTCGCAATTAGATTATTGCCGTCATAGACGAACTTAATTTCTTTCGTCAGCGTCCAGGCTACGCCGGATTTGGCATAGATTTTTTTACTGACTCTGCGACCATCGTAATCGTAGGCATATTCCAGCTTGGCAGTGCTTGCCGCATTGACTGCCGTTATCGGCCTGTTTTCAGCATTGTAAGTATATGTCCATACTCCATTTGACAGCGTGTTTCCATCGTCGTCATAGGTGAAAAGCTGCGGAGTTTTGGGTACTGTATAAGTTCCGTTAATAGTCTTGACCACATCTTTATCCTGAGCAGTGTCGAATTTAACGGCAGTGATTTCCAGGGCTTCTGTAACATTTGCCGTGCTGTTATTCACCGGAATAGTTGTACTGAAATACTCGCCGTCGCGGGTCGGCTTGACTACCGCCGCCGCGTTTGCTCCGTGATTCTTCAGCCAGACACTGACAGTGGAAGTGGCGCTGGCCTGACCGGTTACCGGAATAAATCCCGGAATTGTCCGCTGCGTGTACTGGTTGACCAGATTTGAAGTATAATCAAACTGCATTGCAGCCATGCCGCGCTGTTCACTCGTCAGGTTGCCGATGTCGTCATAAGCATAAGTGAACGCCTGTCCGGGAATTGCTTTATTGGTACTGTCATACTTAGCGCCGCTGACAATCTGCCCCTTGGCATCGTAAGTATAAGTCCAGTAAGATCCGTCAGCCATATCCAGACGGGAACGCCGGTCTTTGTCATCGTAAGTGTAGGAATAAGTCTTCGTTACAGACCCGGCTGTAGAGGAAATTGAAGTCAACCTGTTCTGCGCATCGTAACTGCGGGTGGCAGTAAGTTTCGTTACGCCGCCAGCGGTGACAGTGGTAGTGTTCAGCAGATTAGTTCCGGCAATACGGCTGTAGGCGGCTGTATTCGTACCGTCCGAGACTGTCGCCAGTCTTGACATGGCATCATAGGTGTAGTTGTTGCCAAATACCGGGAGACTGTTCTGTTTTAGCTGCAATCCGGTTCTCCTGCCTAAACTGTCATAGGTGTACTCCACTGCACCGGTTACTATATACGGGATGGATTCACTTGCAAGCGTACCGTCGGCATTGTAGCTCAGCGTCCGGCTGCCGGAAGCGTCGGTCACGGCAGTAATGCGGTCCATGCGGTCGAGACTGTAGCTGATCGCCGGGGTGGTGCCGTCGGAATAACTTACCCCGGTCAGGGAGCCGCCGTTGTCATAGGCATAAGTCGTGGTAATGCCTCTGGCCCAGACGCGGGTAAGCGGTCTGCCGTCGGCATCATTGGTGTAAGTCACCTGTTTATTATCAGGATAAACCTTCGAGACCATGAACCCACGGGCTGAATCATAATTCCAGGTGGTGACTTCCGGCGTTCCGGGATAGGTCTTATAAGTGGTCAGGGTTTTCATCCGGCCCTGCGTGTCGTAGGTGAACGCCTGCGGGTAAGTATCCGCGCCGGTGACAGTCAGGTATTCCCCCGTGTCGGCATAAGTGTAATTGACTGTACGGCTGCCGGGATAGGTGACTGAAGTGCGCCGTCCCATATTGTCGTAAGCATAACTGGTGACGCGGTTGCCGGGGGCCTCGGTAATGCTGACAGTCTGCCCGGCATCGTTGTAAGCATAGGTGACAGTCTTCTGTACGCCGTTTTCTGCGCGGGTGACGGTTAACGGGCGGTTGAACGCATCGTAGATATAGGTTGTCGTTCCCAGAACACTGTGCGTGGAACTGCTCATCAAGCCGTTCAGGTAAACACTGCTGACAGTCGAGCCGTCCGGGTTGGTCACGGTAATTGTGCGCTGTCCATTACCGTTTAATGCGGTTTGCGAGACAGTTGCCTGCCCGAATGAAGTCTGCCAGGAGTTCAGGCCGTCCGCAGAAACTTCACTGACTGAAGCGTCTGTCGGAGTGCCGGAACTGTCCTGATAAACGCTGGTGACGTTCCTGCGGACAGTCACTCCATTCTTATTCGCGACGGCTTTGCTGTAGCCGGTGACGCGGTCAGGGCCGGAATAATCAATCGTATCGTTGCGGTTCATGTCAATGGCTGATGCCGAAACGTCGCCGTCATTGTTATAAGCAGTAAGGGCAACCACGCCGGATGGAGAGACCTGTTTGATCTGGCGGTTGACACTGTCGAAGAATGCCTGACTGGAAGTGTTATCGGCATAAACCGTTTTATAAGTATTGCCGGCCATATTGACGAAACTCTTTTCCCACAGGTCAAGAGCATTGTTGTCGCCGACTTTGATAACCCTGGTATAAAGTTCTCCATTGGCGACACCGTACTCATATTTTACCGGATGGACGGCAGTGCCGGAAACTTCCGCCAGAGTGCCGTCGAGATTGTATTTCTCAATGCTGGTCAAGCCGCCCGGGTAAGTGGTGGTATTATAGCGGACACCGTCAGCCCAGGATTCGGCATAGGTCGTCGTCTGATTACCCGGCGCTGTAGTGGAAACTAATCGCCCTGCGGCGTTGTAGGTATTGGTCGTGGTAAGTTCGGAATTGTCCGTACCCTTGACTGTAGTGGAAGTAATATTGCCCTGTGCGTCATAACTGTAGAAAGTCGTTATGCCTGCTGAAGCTTCATGGTCTAGCTGTTTCAACGGATTATAAGCCATAGTGGTGACCGAACCATCCTGTGCGACCTGCTGGGTCGGACCGCAGCAACCGTATTCAGTCGTGGAGTAAGTACCGCCCTGATAATCAGTGCGGGTTACCCGGCCATAAGCGTCAAGCGTATAGCTGGCGCTGGACAAAGTCAGGCCGCTGGCAATGTCGGAGACGGTGGAACTGGTCGCATTACCTGCCGCATTGGTTACTGTTATCGTGCGGGTGCCGGATGTTACCGTACTGCCGGAACCTGCCCCCTGGTCAACAGTGGTAGTCAAATTGCTGCCGCTTTTGGCATAGCCGGTGATAGACAGCGTATCGTCAGGATAAACTGTTTTCCATTTGCGTCCGGAGAATGTCCCTGAAGTATAAGAATAGGACACTGTCACCAGATTGTCGGAAGCATTCCAGGCTGCACCGGGAGTGCGGCAGACGATGCTGCGGTATTCATTCGGCAGATAGACATTATAGCGTCGTCCGGTTTCGGAAGCGTTAACTTTGCTGACAATGCAGCGGGCGCGGGTGTCGCCGGGAGAGGTCGTGTCGCCGGAAGCAACCGGATCGTAGCTGTATTCAGTGACCCGGTTGGCTGATTCACTTGGCGCACCGGAACCCAGCGCGTTATTGCCGAACGGGGTGATTACCTTGGCGGTGCGTCTCTGCGAGTCATAGGTATAATAAGCCCATGAGCCATCCGGACTGATCTGGTATTTCTGCTTGCTGTAAGCGACTCCGTCAGTGCTTTGATTTTCATAATAACCGTAAGAGGTAGTGCGCTCATCGTTAGTACCCGGCGCGGAAACCTGCTCAATGGCGGACTGTCCCCATCCGAAGACTTTATAACGGGTAGTCTGGACGGAAGTGCTGCTACCGGAGATAGTAGTCTTCGTCAGGATTACATCCGTGGAACCAGTTACCGGCGTAATTTCTGAAATTATTGCAGTAGCGACACTGCCAATGGCCCCGTTGACGATGTTATATTTTTCAGTAACTGATTTTTGAGTATCTGTATATCTATAAATGCGTTCTGCGCTCTCAAGATCACCGTTATTTGTGGAAAGAGTTTCGGTATACCCTGTAGAGCCTAAGCTGCCGTTGCCATAGCTGGAAGCTATGGCCGGAACGCCTGTCCCCTGTCCGTAAGAAAGGACATCCATCGGGGTGCTGTCCGGAGCCTCGTATCTGACGCTAGTCACATAGTCGTCCTCATCATACTCCAGATAGGCGGTACCAAGCGGAGACGCAACGGAATGAACATAATGGTATCCGTAATCTACTGGCTCAGTATCATCATTGATGATGATATTTACGTCAAGGTTGCCGTTGGTGTCCATGCCGTAAAGAGAGGTAACCAAATCTTCCATCGGCCACAAAGGGCATTTTAAAATTCCTCCGTCAACTTTCTTCTGAACTTCCACAAGCCGCCTGTACGCATAGTCTACTGATTCAAAAATATGAGAAACGCCATTAGAAAATTCAATCTTGTATCCGCCAGAATCTAAAGGCAGCATTTTATAATTGCAGCCATTAATTGGCGTCGCATAAGTTGGCTGCCCATTTTCCCAATGCCATGCTAAAGTAGAAACTCCGCCCTGCGGACGAGGAACGTAATTAAATTTCCACTGATTACCATCTGGTTCAGTCATTATCCCGTGCTCTTGATACCAGTTGTAAGAAAAATCAAAAATATAGGTATTTAAACTGTAGTGTTGAAATTTTATGCCACAAAGATCAAACTGCGATATATATGAAAACAGTCTCAAACCGTTCGTTTGTTCGCCGGAAACTCCCAGAGGGAATTGTACTTTACTACAGCCGGACAATTCATTAAATTCCTGCTTGAGTGTTTTTTTGCATGTTGTACAGGAACAATCGGTAGCGACTAAACCATCGGAGTCACTGTCGCCGATTACGTCATCAAGTTTCGGGAGAACAACCGAGGGATAATCAAATTCTATGATAGAGAATCCACCAATTTCTACATAATTATGACCATCTTGTAGAGACCAGAAATCTGTATCATAATTGAACAACATGGTCATGCCGTCTGTCAGAACAGCCAGCCAGGAATAAGAAGGTGTCTGGTAATTGTCTACGGAATAGTTTTTAGACCATAAATAGCAGTGAACATTTTTTGCGCTAGGAACACTAAGCACTTCTAATGTACAATTATAAGCCGCACATGATTTAATGGTACGCCACTGATTAGATTCATATGAATGTGACTCTAAATAAGGAGGTATTGTAGAAAGACATGAAAATTGATGATTGGGATCTTCGAGATTTGTTATACTTGAAGCCGCCGCCGCATCTGCCTCTAACTTTGAAGCATGGTATTCAGTATCTGTAGTCGCCCAACAGATGCGCTGACCTTCTGTTTTTACCGTTCTAACATCATAGTAGTAAGAGTCGGGACTGAATGGGACATTAACAAAAAGCTCTTCTCGTTTGTATTTCATTAAATTCAAGACATCTGCCATTTCTTGAAAATGAATTGGCAGAATAGGAGAAGTTAGATCATACCCAATCGCGAATTTAAAGTAAATCGGCTGATGATCTTTCGTATATTCCGCCGGGACTTTAGTAAAATAGTATTTACCTGTCTCTCTTAATTGAAATTTGTCAATAGCACCATAATGAACATTACTGCACCACCCAACGGTCCAATCAAATGGCACAAAGGATGTATTACGGAATGGAAGCCACGGATCATTGTCGAGAATAACACCCGGCTGAATTGACGGCAGATTCATACAATGCCCGGCAGCAAGATTATAAATTACCTGTCTAAGAGAACATAATTCAGATTGAAAAACCGGATCACCTTCTGATTTATAATGAAGAGTTCCAAAGAAATTCAAGAACCCATCGCCACCTCTATCTTTAATTCCTTTTACAATAGCGTTATAAGCTTTCCAATACTGCATTCCACAGTATCCAGCATCATTGCTATAGTCATGCGAATAATATTGATACTGATCAGCAAGCGACTTAACTGATGCAAAGCCTAAACAGCCAGCGATCAAAATCAGCATCAGCAAGGCCTTGCTGACGGAACTGCGAAAAAATCTTATCATCTTTTCTTTACTCCTCAATTACTTTTTATGTTATCTTTTGAATTTTGTTGAATGCTTTCTGCGGACTTGATTTTAGCTTCAAGGTCGCGTCGCAGGGAATCAATAGAACTGACAGCAGGGCTGATGCTGTCAGACTGTTGCTGGTTGCGCAGATTCATCGCGCCGGGTTGGCGGCCAGCGGTTGGGCGACCTATCGGTTGTCGCATGGTCTCCAAGCCGGTTCTCTGGCTGAACATTAGGTTGCGCAACATCATTTCTTCGCTGGAACCTAGTTTGGTGGAGTCCAGATATTTAAGCAGCATTTTCATGCCGTCAAGGTCGTTATTCTTACAGAGATAGCCCAGAGCTGCCGGATATGCCGGGGACTTACGCAGCATTTCGTTCTTCCCTGCGTCTGACAGGAAGGCTTTGGTCGCCGCGATATAAGCAGGATCGTTGTTGCGCCAGATCATAGAGAACAGCATCATACGGATGTTGAAATCCTGTTTCGGGTCGGACTCTTTCAAAAATTTAGCGATAGTCTCTTTTCCGGCTTTATTGTCTTTTGCCGTCAGGACTGGAATGAATAACATAAACAGTTTTTTGTCGTTCGGATCGAAAAACTTCATGGCTTTGGCGACATATTCCGGATTACCGGCTAAAGCAAAAGAGTTTGCCAAGGCGATTTCCCGCTTGACAGGGTCATCGAGATATTGCAGCATTCTAGCGGTAAAGGCTGCTTTATCATGACGCATGTACAGTCCGCCGACCATGGCGGAAAGCTGTTTATCCTCCAGTGCCTCCAGAAACAGCGGTGCATTCGGATCAAAATTTTTACTGCCAAGCTGGTTGAGCAGTCCGTTCTTGAGCATCAGGTCATCACTTGATGCCAGATAGACTTTATGCCACGACTCCAGTTCTGGTGCATTAAGTTTCCGGTTGAATTCGCCGGACATGGCGATTTTTCTCAGTGCCGCATAATGAAGACTCTTGCATTTCGCGTCCAGCAGCAGGTTCTTCAGAAATTCGTTTTCTTTCTCCGGGGTAAGCTGTTTATACTGTATCAGTATTTCGGTAAAGATTTTATCACTGTCAGCGGGAAGTGCCGGAACTTCATATCCCATGCCGAATGCTTCAAGGTTATTGCCAACTTTCGCCAGCGGCAGCAGATGCCGTCCCGGTTTTAGTTGATGACCGGCCCATTTCGGCAGCTTGACCGCTTCGCCGGTAATTGGTTCGCCTGAGAGCAGAGTTTTAACTGAACTGGCAATGGCTGTGGTACCAGACTGCGGGGAACCGGTTGTCACGGAGGACAACCCTCCATTTTGGGCACCGGCTTCAACGGCCTTATTCTCTACGGTAATAACGCCGACGGCATCGGACAACCGCACGGCATCCCAGAAAGAGCGAGTCTGCTGTTTTGACGGAGCCGCTTTCGCCTTGGGTGCGGCTTCCTGTTGCTGCTGAATCTGCGCAATGCATTTGTCTTTCAGAGTGTAGACAGTTTGCTGACTGGCATAAACATCCTTGCCGTTGACTTTAAGCGTGGCAGCCGCTGTCAGCACCACTGTATCCTTTTCCGCTTTCTCGCCGGAATAAACGACTGTCAGCTCCGGCTTTTGATGTGCTTTGCGGTATTGGTGGAACAGTTCCTTGCACTGTTCAAGCATTGGCTTTGACACCAGCGGCTCCAGCGCTTTAGCGTCCATTGCCGAATAGGCGGAGGCAAACTTTTCCAGCAGGACTTTGCCTTCAGGTTCCGCCGGTTTGTCGGCGGCATTGGCAAACATGGTTATCGCGCCGATGGTTACGGCGCACAGCAATTTTTTCACAGCAGTCAGTCTTGGCATTTTTAATCTCTGTCGGTAATATTAGGTTAATTAATCGGGGTGAATACGCGGAGATGGAAAGTGTCACTGGTGTCAGGCACTTCCGTCTTGGCCGGATTACGTCCGGTCGCCACTTCCAGCACGTCCGGCCTTCCGTCGTGATCGGAGTCGGTCAGCGGACTGGGTGCTCTGGTCGGGGCTTGGTTGTTGTAGAATTTCTGCAAATTAGTGACCCCGTTTTCATCGGTGAGCAAAGCATCGCTTGGGTCATTCGGGTCAAGCCCGTTGGCTATCTCCCAGCCATCCGGCAAACCGTCCCCGTCTGTGTCTTTAAACTCATAGCAGCCCATATCCACGCCAAGCCCGACCGGGCGTTCGATGTTGTCCAGGTCAAAGGCCGGGGCTCCGGTTGCCAGTCCAGCGTCAATACAGGGAGAAGTCACTTTCAGATAGCCGCCCAGGGTTATCAGCGGGTCAAGCGTGATATTGCCGCTGCCGAACTGATTAAGGTTCGCCGGAGAGTCGTTGTTATTGGCGACCAGTGCGCCCTGAGCCAATATGCTTCCCTGTACAATGCAGTTCTGGAGGGTTGTAGAGCTATTGGGACTGAAGCGTAAAATGAAATCCGCAAAGGGTTCAGTTCTGGCAAAAGTCACATTCATGAAATTAGTTACAGTATTGTTATCGGCATGAAGATCGCTGCAATATACGCCGGTGTTATCCAGAAACAGGCAGTTCGTAAAGGTAAACGGATTGGATTCGTCATTGTAAATCATTACCGCTCCCGCGCTGCCATCACTCTGATTATGCATGAATTTGCTTTTGCTGAAGTTCACATTGCCGCAGCCGAAATAAAAGACGATTGCGCCGCCGTCATCATCGGTTGCGCTGTTGTTGCTGAACTCGCAGTTGCTGAAACTCATTGCGTAGCTGCGGTATGCGAGTATTGCCCCGCCCCACTCCGAAGAATTGTTCACAAAACGGCTGTCGCTTATATCCATCGCCGCGTACTCGGCCAGTATTGCCCCGCTGTCGTATTCAGCGTTGTTATTTTCAAACACGCAGTTTTTAACGGTCAAAGTCGAGGAATCCATCAGTATTGCGCCGCCTTCGTCCGCATAGCCGTTGCGGATGGTAAGCCCTTCAACCCCGGCGTGGCTGTACAAATCCAGGAACCGTCCGTCCTCTTCCAGGTCAATGATGGTTGCCGCCGGGCCGTTGGTGCCGCACAGCCGGATGTCGAACCCGCTGAAATTCAGGTTTTTATTCGAGCTTCCGGTGTAGGTTCCGTCAGCTATCATGATTACATTGTTATAACCGGCATTTTCAGCCAGCGGAATAGCCGCGCTGATGGTCTTCTTGGCGGTGGTCAACGTCAACCCGCTGCCGCTGTCATCGGTCTGGATGTTGTCAACATAAACGACTTTAAACGGCAGGCGGGGGTTATAGCCAGCAGCTACTTTCACCCCGTCGGCATAGCTGTCACCGGCAGTGGATGCCACGGCGGGATTGCAGTTGTAATAGAATTTCTGAAGGTTGGTGAGGTCATTCCCGGAGGCTGTAACACTGGCATCGCTCGCGTCATTCGGATTGAGCCCGTTGGCAGCCTCCCATGCATCCGGTATCGTGTCATTATCGGTGTCCTTGAACTCATAACAGCCGATATCCACGCCGTTGCCGACCGGACGCGCAGTACCGTCCAAATCATCCGCCGGGGCTCCGGTTGATAAGCCCGTATTGAGGCAGGGGGAAGCTGCCTTCGGATACCCGCCCCAGGTCAGTTGCGGATCAAGCCTGATATTGTTGCTGCCTTTGGAGCTGAGATCGTTCTGAGTACAGTTGTTATTGGCGACCAGTGTACCCTGATACAATATTTCGCCCTGTACAATACAGTTCTGGAGTGTTACGGAACTATCCGGGCTGAAGCGGCAACTGTAATTGCCGGAGTGTTTAGTACCGGCAACCGTCACGTTCTTCATATTAACCACAGTACTGCAATCAGCATAAAACTCATAGTATCCATCGGCCTTGTTGTCCAGAAACAGGCAGTTCGTCACGTTTACCGCATTGCCGCTGTTGAAATTGCAGGCGAATACTGCACCGGCATTGTCGGAGGCCTGGTTGCAGGTGAATTTGCACCGGGTGATTTCCACCGTGCCTTCGCAGTCGTATATTGAAATCGCGCCGCCTTTATTATTGGTCTTGTTTCTGCTGAACTCGCAGTCCCGGACAATACTGCCTTCACCCTGATACAGCGAAATACCTCTTGAAGCATTGCTGGTGAAACGGCAGTTGGTGATTTCGGTAATTCCGGTATCAACCGATACCGCGCTGCCGGAGACTGTATTCTCGAATACGCAGTTTTTGATTTTCAACCCCGCGCCGGAACTCAGATAGACAGCTCCGCCGCTATATCCGGAGCCGTTGCGCACGGTGAACCCGTCCAGCAGCGCATCCAGGGTTTCGCCGTTATGCAAAGAGAGGAAACGCCCGTCGCTCTCCAAATCAATGATTGTTGAAGATGCGCCGCTGAGTGAACGGATTTTAATATTGTAACCGCCGAAGGAAAGGCCTTTATTGTTCCCGCCGGTATAGGTTCCAGCCGTTACCAGGATTACATTTTCCTGATTCGCAACCTTGGAGATCGTGACAGCCGCGCTGATGGTTTTTTTAGCGGTGGCTGATGTCAGGCCGTCGCCGCTGTCGTCCTGGCGGCTGCCGTCAACATAGACAAACCGGGTGAAGAGATTCGGATTGTAACCGGCGGCGGTTTCCTGTTCGTCGCTGAGACCGTCATTATCGGTGTCAGTGGCATATACCTGAAACGAAAGCCCCAGGAATCCCAGTAGAAAAAAAGGCAGAAATATCTTTTTCATTGTGTGACAGCTCCTCTTCAACACTATTTTGACCTCAAAAATTCATAAATTACGGCTTTAAAGTTACCAGAATAATGAAAGATTGCAAACGGTAAAATCAACAATCTTGCAATTTATATATGAGAATCGGCAGCAACAAAGAATCAGAAAATTCTTCGCACTGATTCA
>CAIJKT010000856.1 GCA_903821255.1 uncultured Lentisphaeria bacterium
GAGCCTACCCCCCGCTATGCCATAAAGCTTGAAGGGGTTGAAGCCGTGGGCTACCGTACAATATCAATCGCCGGAACCCGCGACCCGATCATGATTTCCCAAATTGACCGTGTGCTGGACAATGTCAGGAAACAGACGCAAGATATATTGTGCTCAGAAAAAAT
This sequence comes from uncultured Lentisphaeria bacterium, assembly GCA_903821255.1. The sequence continues at coordinate 165 of CAIJKT010000856.1, forward strand.
TGAAGGCGAACTTTTTTTCCACGTTTACGGGAAGGACGGCGTAATGGGCAATCTGGAACCTAAAAAACGCAGTTCATCGCACGAATTATGCATTGTGCTGGAGGCTTTGGGGAGAAATCAGGCGGCCGCTGATTCGATTTGCAGCATAGCCCGTTCGACGATGCTGCATTTCGGCTATGAAGGGCGCATCTCCACCGCCGGAAATCTGGCTTTGCCGTTTTCTCCATCAGATATCAGCGCCGGACAGGTTTTTGTCTTCTCAATTTATCATTTAATGGAAATTGATTCGCAGGATGTATTTAAAATTGAAATAGTTGAGATATAATAAAGGAGTTGATATGAAACAATTATTGACAAGCATTGCCAAAGTCATAAGGTCAAAGAATTGCAGTCCTTTTGATCTGACGATGGACATAATTATTAAAGATAAAGAGATTTATTGCAGACTGAAAAATGCGCAGGCGGTAAATAAAAAAATCGTGGCGAAGGCTTACAGGATACCGGAGTCAAATATCAGGAGTGTGATTTATTTTGACCCGGCAAAAGCTGTAAAGATAACCATGCGCCGCATAATATCATCCGGAGCGCCTGGTGATACTGATGTTTATGGAGCACAGCAGCACGCACCTCTTCTGAAAATGAAAGTGGATTTTTGATTATGTACGAACCTGGAAGCATAAATAGTCTGATAACGGCGCAGTACTATGCGCCGCGCGGAATGAAACGTCTTTATACGCTGGCGGCAACACTTTCGCAGCGCTATCTTTCGCCGGCTGATTTGCTTATCGGTATTATAGGCTGCGAAGGTTCCGGCAAATCAACTTTGATACGCGGACTTTTTCCCGGACTTGAACTCACCAATGATGACGACGGGATAAACCTCAGGCCGACACCGCTTTACGGAATTACGGAAGCTGATTTTTTTTGCGGACATACTTTCCATATTGACATCCGCTACGAATCTGCATTTCATCAACTATATGAAATCGCCGAGGCTGTAAATAAAGCTATCAGTTGCGGGAAGCGCGTGGTAGTGGAACACTTTGATCTCATCTATAATCATCTCGGTTATAATGCCCAGATAATTTTCGCCATTGGCGAAGATTTGCGCGTTTACAGACCGTCAATCTTCGGGCCTTCGCCGCTCACTATACGTGAAGAAGTTGAAAAGAATACCAAATACCGTTTAATGGCCCACTCGGCTGAAGATATAACCTGCCATATTCTTATGGAAGATTACGGTTTTAATCCGCCGGAATTGCACTCTGACGTAAAACATGGATTTGTAATCGGTTTTCCCACGAAACCGGACATCGATATTCAGGTGCTGGAAGATAAAGTTAAAGCCATAATTCAAAAAAATGTCCTGATACACCCGGGGACAGGCAGTTTTATCGAGGTTGGAGATATTAGAATAAATTGCACCGGTAAACGCATACATGTCAAATCTTCAGGGCAGATCGAAAATTTCCGTCTTGTCAAAAAATACTTTTACGATCCTCTTACAAAGGAATATTTGCTTGTGGGGCTTGCTGGGAAAGAGCAGGTCTTCGGGTTCAATACACTGCCGCCAGTGGAA
>CAIJKT010000857.1 GCA_903821255.1 uncultured Lentisphaeria bacterium
CCGGAGGATTTTCTTTCGTTCTGCGGTTATCCGCAGGAATGAATTTTATATAACCGAGATAACATATCTTGTCTGTTGCCGCAATTTGAATTCGATTCCCGTCCATTTTGATATCGCGCCCCAGCAGGAGTTCCATATTACGATGATTTTGTCCTACGGAGGCGGTGTTCAGCGTGTAGTAATCTTTCTGGTCTGACGTTTTGATTTGAACGGACATGGGTATATGCGCGGCTCTAACTCCCGCATAAATATCATACCGGCCCTTTAACTTGGGATCAAATTCAAGTTCAGTGTCTGTGTGAGTCTCTGCCGCCTGCAGTACCGTTGTAGTCTGATCGCCCATAAATGCAACATTGCTTCTGATTATCCATGGCGCAATAATGTTATGCCCGTCACTGGCAACTAGCAGTGATAGATCATTGAAGATAATCGTGCCAGCAGGATCGCTTACAGGATATGGAACAAATTCAGGAAGAACCTTTTTTTCGGCAATATCTTCACGGGGCAACTGTTTATTATCGAATTCACTCAATTTAACTTCATAAATATTTCCGTTGAATGGATAGTGCAATCCATTGATAGCTCCGATTGAAAGTGGCAGGCTGTTAGATACCAATTCGCCGGTAACTGCATAATTAGCAACCCTTTTTCCGTCCATGAAAACACTTACTTCACCATTGCCGACAGCGATCATCAAACGAGAATCCACACTGTTTTGAATTTTCGCTTCAATGATCGTGTATTCTGGAGTCATTCCGTGAAGATCAATCAACAGATTGCCGTTTTTTTGTACCATAATACAATATCCCTGGTCAAAATTGTATCCCTTTGTCAGCAGTGACGCATAGTTAACTTTGCTATCAATAAGATCAAAATTACATGAAAAATAGATTTCGGCAATAAAACCTTTAGTAAAATTAAGCTTGGCATTGTGAGGTATTTTCACAGCGCCATTTGTGGAAATAGTCAGAAAAAAACCGCGATCATCCGCTCTGGCCCATTCGCAATTGCCGGGATTAAGAATGCTTCCACTGAAGCTATTGGGACTCGAATCTGTGACGCTGTCGCTTCCTGTGCCATCCTTGAATTTCCAATTCGCTACAGTTTGAGCCATAATGCCTGCGCTCACAAGCATCATCAAGAGAATACCAATTTTTTTAAACATATTTTTCTCCTTGTTGTTTAATCCCGATTATTTTATCTCAAAAAATGTTCCCTCAATCCGTGATGCTCCTTTATATGATGGTTTGTTTATGTAATATGCAATAAGGAATTGATTGCTGCCGCTTTGCGTAATCCATGGGTAACCTGTATCAATCCTGCCGGCATCGGCGCGGACTATAAATTCTTCAGTGTCTTCAAGATTGCCCAGTTCCGGATTGCACACTTTCAGTCTGACGCCATAAGGGATTTCGCGGTAGCCGTAGGCAACAATTATCCTACCGTCATCCACCTGAAATGATGTTGCAGGCTCCGCATGAAAATTCAAAACTTTGGGCTGAGTCCAATTGACTCCGTTATCAGTTGATTCTGTGATGCACATCCTTGCACGCGGAAAAATTTCTCCATTAAGATTATGGCAGCGTATTAGAACAACCCACTTGCCAGACGGAGTGATATGCAGACGAGGTTCTTCAAAAACACAGACCCCGTGACAGTCAGCCGCAGTGACCATATACTGCCATGTCTTTCCATCGTCATTACTTTTATACAGAACAATTGAAGAATTGAATTCCGGCCTGAACCCAAGTTTTTGTCCGGCTAGAATAAGCGGACCGCCGGGTATCCTGACAATATTGCCGCGGTTATGGACAGTAAGTGTTCCTCCGGTGATTATCTCTGTATTGTGAGGCAGCGGTTCCGGTTTGAAAGGCCCTTCCCAGGTTTTTCCAAGATCCTGCGAACGCATAACATAAGAACCTCCGGGAAGCATATAGGTTAAATATCTATGCAAATATTCATCCTTCCCTGATTTTTTCATAGTCTCTGCAACCAGATCCGGGACATACTGCCATATGAAACTGTTGGCGTAAAGATATTTGCTGTCATAGAACAAGCCGGCGTCCTGGCTGCACCCTTCTGCCGGTGAATAAATTAAGCTCGGCCTTCCCCATGTTTCTCCGCCGTCTTCCGAGAAAACGGACATATACTGCGACATAATATCGCC
>CAIJKT010000858.1 GCA_903821255.1 uncultured Lentisphaeria bacterium
CAGGAAGGCGTAAAAACGAAATTCTGTCCGCCCCATGGATTTTAACAGGGATGGACAGGATGGACAGGATAAGCGATATGAATATTTTGGACAATTGGCTATTTTTAACATCCCAGGTGAGGCCCTGCAGAACACCTGACCGGCTTTATACTCTTCAATTCCATAATCAAGATCCGCCGTTGGATTTTTTTTTGCTTGCATTTCGCGGAACATAAAGCATGTTAAAGCGAGTTGATTGCGGCAGGCGATCCCGACTGATTGCGGAGAGCCGACAGGGAAGCTGGAATTAAACAATATGTTATCAAAAGCAGCAATACAGATGAAGAAAAAGCTTATATTTATTTTTATGGCCGTAAAAATTTTATCGTAGAATATGATGAAAAAAGAAGAAGAAAAGAATAATCACCACAATCCTCATTAGCAGCGGGAACGGTTATGATAAAAAGCAGTAAAACTATCCTATTTAGGAAAAGGTAATATTGAACTGGGAAATAGTAATTTGGTTGAATTAAGCCAAGTTTAAAAGAGATCATTTATGAAACACAAAATCAATATAGCAGTCGCATTGAATATCGTCTTGCTGCTCATTGTTGCGGCGTTAGTCGCTGTCCTGTTTAGATCCGGACAGAGACTATCGGTACCGCAGTCACAGTTTAAGCAGCTTCAGGCTGTGGTTGACAGCTATAGCGAACAGGAAGTTCTGAATACCGCATTTGATAAACTGATGTCCGGACAGCCAACCGCCATTCGGGACATTAAATACTTGTGGCAGCTTGCGCCGTTTGTCGGAAAGAATATTGAGATATTAGGAATATCCAAAGACAAAAGGGTTAAGAACGCGCAGAAGTTCGCTGTAAACGGGAATGATGATATAATTATTTATGGCTGTGACCAGGAGGTAGCGCTAAGCAGGCAGGGCGTTACCTTTTTCAAACAAGGTGAATATATTGTCAGCAATTATCTGCTGCTGCGCGGCAGGTTATGTTTCGATAGATTAACAGAAGAAACTATTAAAAAAATGCAAACAGATGGCTATTATGATTGTTATCCAATCCCGCCAAGGTTATATTTGGCTGACCTTGAAGTAAAAAGGATTTTCAAAACTCCGCCTTCGCCACAGGAGCGGCCTGACAGTATTCGGCTCGCCATTCCATCGATAAGATGTAAAAAAGATTTCAATGCGGAATTTCTTGGATTGGCAAGAACTGTCAACCTGATGCAGTTTTTAAGATTTATCACGTCGCTTGAAAATCAGGAACCGAGTAAGACAAAAGAAATATTTCAAAGACGATCGGAGCAAAATTATGAGGAACTCGGCTCTGTGAACAGCATGTTGGAGTTAGTACCGTTTCTCGGCTCATATATTGAAATAAAAGGCAGACTGGAGAAAGATGCCCCAGGCAATCCTTTCGGATCATCGTTGATTATAAATGAAAATGATAAATTATCATTATCATTAGATATCATGGCGAATGATAGTCATCGGTTGGGGCAATCTGTTGTCTGTCGCGGGCAATTGCTTTTCGGTTACGAAAACTCTATTGGGGAAATTTATTTAAGTGGTGCTAAATATGTTGATAATACTCACAAGCTGGATGATCTTACGGCACCATGGATTATAAGAAGATATCCTGATTCTTGGGTTACTTCAGAAAGTAAAAAATCTTTTTTCACAGGTTTTTGGGGAGACACCAATTACATTGTGTTCAGGTCATACATAACGGAACTAATGAAGCGTTATCCACTGAAAGAAGATAAAGAATAGCTTAATTTTGTCATGGGGCTGGTCAAAACTGGCCACTATTTTAATTAACTTCCGATAAATTATCTTCAAATCGCTGGTTTAAGAATATCAGGACAGTTTGCTGACGGTTTCGCGTTCGATCAGTTTTACGGGAACGGCAAGCTGGTAGGGTTCGCCGCCGGCTTTGACATGCATGACGGCTTCAATGAGTTTGTCCGCAAACATCTCTTCATTCAGGTCAACGGTGGTAAACGCCGGCGTGGCGTATTTGCCCCAGTAGAGGTTGTCGGTGCCGATCAGGCTGACATCATCCGGGACCCGCAGCTTGTTCATGGTCAGCGCTTTTATTGCCGGAAACATGATGTTGTCCGCGAAGCAGTAAAACATGGTCGGCAGTTTCCGGTCTTTCGACAACTGCCGGATTTCCCCGGTCATGGTTTCATGGTCGAAGGTAACCGTCCAGCGGAATTCCTCGGGGCATTGTCCGCCGCCGGTGGTAAAGGCTTCGACAAACCCGCTAAATCTGGCGCCGGGCATGCCTTTCGGGAAAATCGTTCCCGCTGTCGCATG
>CAIJKT010000859.1 GCA_903821255.1 uncultured Lentisphaeria bacterium
AAAATTACGCATTGCCCGGTTTTAAACTCAAAAATGCCCCATTCCTGCTTGTCAGAATTGTTTTGTTCAACGTTACGCTGAAACAACAGCATTTTCCGGTCAAAAACAATTTTATTAATGAAAGTAATCGCCGCCGTCGAAGAATTCCGTGGTTCCGCCAGCGGGCCGCCTTTATATTTTTCCAGACTGCCCAGATAAAAATCATCAATCATTATCATCTGATACGGATATGCCAGCGGAATCCGCCACCAGTCTTTCTGACCGCAGAATTCATAAAAATCTGCGGGAATCCTGATTTTGACGTTATCCGGAACTCCGGCAAGGAGGTAATTAATTTTTTTCATCCGCTGTTCCGTCCGCTCTTTAACCTTGTTTTCCACCTGCGTTTTAGTTTTCGAGAACTGGCTGAAAACGAAATTGCAGGTTTTCACTCCGATCATAATCCCGGAACCAAGCATGAGCGCCGCGGTCACGGCAGAAACAATCAGCGCCTGGTAAAACTGCTTCATCCTGGAAAGAACCAGATAATTCACCAGGCTGATCAGCAGTATAAACAGCGTTACCGCCGAAAAAGCGAAAATGATTATATACGCAGTCAATGACATCCTGTCCACCTCCGAAAACTATCAAAATATCTGATTATAACCTGAAAATCTATGGGAACATCCAGTAAAATAATACTTAAAGCATATAATATCAAAGATATTAGTCAAAAAAATGCCGTGTCCGGTTGAATATCTATATTAAAATGATATAATTTTCAGCTTCACCCGGCAGCTTTATCTGATAATGAAAACGCACATACTGCCGGAATCCAGTTGTCGGGAGAGACCAATGAATCAATCGCGGAGCATTTGATGAAATACGATTATGATCTGATCTGCATCGGACTTGGCCCCGCCGGCATGACAGTATCACTGACGGCCGCCGAAATGGGTTTGAACGTTTGCGCAATTGAAAATAACAAGCTGGGCGGCGAGTCCATGAACCGCGGCTGCATCCCCAGTAAAGCTTTAATTAAAATTGCCAAACTAAGGCACGACTGCTCCGGGCTGTCCAAAATGCATCTGGAGCAGATTCCGCCGCCGCAGGTAAAAAATCCGTTTAATAAACTTCAGGCGGACATCAATTTCATCAGGGACAAGAAAATCTTAAAAATGTTCGGGAATGTGGAAATGCTCCTGGAGCAGGGCCCGGCGGTTTTTGTAGATAAACATACCATCCAAGTTGAAGGGAAAAAGCTTTCCGCCGCCAGGATTTTTATCGCAACCGGCAGCAAGCCGGCGATTCTCCCCGTCCCCGGCTTGCGGGAATGTTCCCCGCTGACCAATGAAGATGTATTTACGCTTACCGCGATCCCGGAAAGCATGGCGGTAATCGGCGGCGGCGCCATAGCCTGCGAAATGGCCCAGGCGTTCAGCCGCCTGGGCTGCAAAGTAACCATGTTCCAGCGTTCACAGCATGTGCTGTCAAAATGTGATTATGAAGCCGCAATCCTGCTGGAGGACCAGTTGCGCAAAGAAGGGGTCACCCTGCTCTCCGGAATCAGCCTGAAGAGCGTCAGCGCAAAAGACAACGGCTATGTCCTCACCACTGACAGCGACTGGAATATCGAAGTCAGTAAAATTCTTGCGGTAACCGGACGCTCCATGGACTTTTCCAGTCTGAAGCTGGAAAATGCCGGAATCAAATACGGACCATTCGGCATTGCGGCAGATAAATATCTGCGGACCTCGGTACCCTGGATTTATGCGGTCGGAGACTGCAACGGACAGCATCAGTATTCTCATTCCGCCATGCATCAGGGCATGATTGCGCTGCTCAATGCCATGCGTCCGTATCCGTTCAAAAAAGATTTCCGCAAGTACGCGGTTCCGTACACGATTTTCACCGAGCCGCAGATATCCGCAGTCGGGCTGTCAGCCCATGAGCTCAATGATCTGCAAACCCCTTATGAAACTTATGTCGCGCACTATGACGACTACGGAGCCGCGATCGCCGAGGAAACCAAAGCCGGATTCGTTAAAGTGTTCGCGTCAGCCAAAGGCAGAATTTACGGCGCGGTGATTGCCGGCGAAGGCTCCGGCGAAATGATCAACGAATGGGCGCTGGCCATTCAGAATAATCTCCGCATGCAGGACATTCTGATGACGCAGCATTCATTCCCGACAATGGGCATACTCTCCAAACGCACCGCCGAAGCCTGGATGATGAACCGCCGCAAGTCCCGTCTCCGGCAGAAACTGGCCCGCTTCATGTTCAAACTGGGCTTTTAATAGCGGCCTGCCTCAATTTTTCCATGAATTATTCAGCTTAGGCGGAAAATTTATTTGAAATTATTTGAAATCAGTTTATGTTCAATTATCTAATTCATTTTTTGGAGTTAGTTAAAAGTGCGCTGAATGGGAATTCAGCGGCATTTATGTAACAAATCCAACCAACAAGGAGAAAGAAATGAAAGGCGAAGGCGTAAAGAAAGACGTGAAAAAGGCCCCGACCAAGACACTGAAAGAAAAAAGAGAAGCCAAGAAGGCTAAAAAGAAATAAGATAAGTTATATGCCCCTTTTCACGAGGGTGCAGTTAAAAAAGAGACGCAAGTCTCTTTTTTTTTGCCTGTATTCAATAAAAGCAAAAGCCGCACCGGCGTAATGCCGAGTGCGGCTGATCCTGGACGGGCGGACAAGTCAGACAAAACTGACAATCAGGCAGGATCCACGATGGCGAACATCAACGTAATGGCAAAAACTATTTTATTGCCGACCTTGATGTTACCGGTGCCCTTGCCGAAACGGGACTGGCCGGGCGGAATATCAAGTTCGCAGACCATCTGGTCTCCCGGGAAAATCGGATGAAACGCTTCAGCCCGGTCAATGGACATGAAATATCCCAGTTTACCTTTATTCTCCGGGCGGGAAAGCACACAGGCGCAACCGGCCTGGGCGATGATCTCGCATTGCAGAGATTCCGGCATTACCGCGTAATCGGGGGCATAGCCGCAGTAGATTTCCTCATTGGCCGTGGTATTCTTAATCGCGACGATATGATCGCCTTCAATTTTAACGATATTGTCAATCAGCAGAAACGGATAGCGGTGCGGAACGATAGACATTATTGCATTGATATCTTTGGCGGTACTCGCGGATTTATCATATTCGTTGAAAAGCTCAGGCATCGAGTCAGGATATTGTCTGGGACGTACGCCTAACGTGATTTTCGCCTGGCAGGTCAGACCGGAATTATTGCTGGTGCTGGCGCTGATCACGGCTTCGGTATCAGTTACGGATTCGACTTCGACATCAATTTTCAGACGGTCGCCCGGGAAATTGGGTTTGCGGAATTTAACCCGTTCCACCACCTTCATATAAACATCATTTTTGCCGGAGGGATCGAGTTTTTTCTGTACCGCGATCTGGGCCAGTTGTTTCATGGCTTCAACCTGAAGCACTCCCGGCATGATCGGATGATTCGGGAAATGCCCCTGAAAATACAACTCGCTCATGCTGATATTTTTTACTCCGACATATTTAGTTTCGCTTTCGGCGGTGGCCCGGTCAAGCATCAACATCGGATAGCGGTAGGGCAGAATTTCCTTTATTTCCTTCAGTCCTAAAATTTTGCCGATCATCTTTTTCCCCTCGTTTTTAGATTATAATATTAATATATTTTATTGAATGATCACGAAACTGTCTGCTTAAGCATTTCAAGCGCAAGCCTGACATTCATCGGATGACCCGGCTTAATCGCAATAATATTGGCCTTCACCCGGCGGCCGCAAAGAAAAATGTCGCCGACAATATCCAGTATCTTATGCCGGACGATCTCGTCGCGAAAGCGTAACGCTTCTTTGCAGATGATGGCACCGTCATGCAGGATGGCGGCGTTGTCCAGACTGCCGCCCTTGACCAGCCCCATCGCCAGCAGTTGCTCCAAATCGCGGAACTGGACGAAAGTTCTGGCGGAAGCGATCTGAGTTGCATACGATTCCTGATCAATCTGCAATGAAAAATATTGCGGGTCAATCGGACAGCCTTTAAATGACGCCAGACAGCTTATCTTCAGCGTATCTGACGGGGCAAGCACCATCTTAGTGTCGCCTTCTTCCAGAAAAATAGTTTGTCTGGCGGTCCAGTATTGAGCGGGCGCATCCTGTTCGACGCTTCCCGCTTTAAGGATTATTTCCAGATACGGAAGCGCGCTGCCGTCGGCAATCGGCGGCTCCTGTCCGTCCATTTCGACCACGGCATTGTCAATCATGCAGACATGAAGCGCGGACATGATGTGCTCGATGGTATACACCACCGCCTTGCCGGAGGCAATCGTCGTGCCGCGGCGGACATCAACAAC
>CAIJKT010000860.1 GCA_903821255.1 uncultured Lentisphaeria bacterium
AACGAAGAACGCAGAATCGGTCTGAGCATCAAGGCCGCGCAGCAGGACTTCTCCGAAGCAGAACTGAAAGCTGCTGAAGAAGAATACAACGCCGCGCTGAAACCGGGCGAAGAAATGGTTGCTATGGGTGAAGTATTTAACGAATCCCTCGGTGGCCTGACCATGAGCGAAGCTTTCGATAAGAAATAAGGTTCGCCTGTTTCTTCATAAATTAAAAATGCCGGATTTTTTCCGGCATTTTTTTTGCTTGTTTATTGTACCTTTTTAACCGAAATGCTAGATTAAAAAATGATTATGATTATAATTCGGCAAAATTAAAATAAGGCTCTGAAATATGAATAAAACACAGCCAAGTTTTGACTTGTTTCAAGAAGGCAAACCGGAGGAACAGAAGGCGACCCGTCCCGCAGCGGTTAAAGTTCCTTTGTTTGATGAACCTGCGGTAAAGAAACCGGCCCCTCCGTTGAAACCTTTTGAATTGAAACAGGCCATTTTGGGGTGGCTGATTGGGCTTGATCCGTCCGGTGTCGGCACTCAGGTGCCTACCAGAATATCCAAATATCAGGTTGATGTCGCTGCGTTCTGGTCAGCTCCGGAAAAACAGTTGCTCAAACCGGAAAAGACCATGATCGTGGAAATTCGCGACGACCGTGAGCAATGCTGGCCGGATTGCGGCGACAGCGACAAATTGCTGCGTAAGCTCCGGGAAAAGAAAGAGCAGAAGGCCATCCTGGAAGCGGTAATTCGCGTAAACGAACCGGGGCTTAAAGAATCAGACAGCCTTTTTGACGAATATGAGAGCTGGAACTATACAGCCAGCGTTAATCAGGAATACCAGCGCTGCCTGAAGCAGATTGAGAAAATTCAACATTCCCTGTATAAAGGCAGCCGCTTCGAGCAAATCAGGCGCGGCCATGTGGCGGACCTGCTTTATCTGGCAGTTCCGGCCGGCGAAGTCCATGCTGATGAACTGGCTAATGGCTGGGGCCTGCTTTACATAGATTCGCAGCACAATGTTACCGAAATAAAAAAAGCCGAATTTCAGGAGCCGCCTGAAAGCAATCGTCTGCACCTGATTCAGGGACTGGCGGCGGCGGCTATGAGAAATGTACTGTTCGCTTACGGCATCAGAGTATCGGATAACGGCAAGGTTGCATTTGCCCCGCCACCTCGACGCAGAAAAGGGATTAAATGAAGAAGCTGTTCAGGAATTTCCGCTTTCTTATAGAATATCTTTTGATTCTCATTCCTTATTTGCTGATGCGGATATCGCCGCATTTTATTCTGCGCTGGGCGGCGGCATTTGCCGGGACGAGTATGTTCATGCTTCCTTCAGTGCGTAAACTGGTGACTGCCAATGTCCGTACCGCGTTTCCGGAATTACCGGAAAAAGAAGTCCGGCGGATCGCCAGGGAAAGTCTGTATAATCTTGCAATGAATATGCTGGAATTCGCCTGGATGACCGGTGTCGGCAAGCGCATTGAGCGGTGGACTTATATTTCTGATGAAACTGTCAAAAAACTTAAATCACATACCACTAAAGACGAACGGATCATTTTCGTCAATCCTCATCTGGGAAGCTGGGAAGCATCCGCGGTTATCGCCACCCATACCTGTAATATAAAAATGGCGGCTATCGCCAAAGTTACCAGAAACCCGTATCTGAACAATCTGCTTAACAAGAAATGCCGGGAAATACAGGGACTCAGAATAATCTTCTCCAAAGGCGCAGTGAAAGAAACGATCAGGGCGCTTAATGAAGGATTGACTATCGGTACGCTGATTGATCAGAACACCCGCATCAGGGATGGCGGCATCTTCGTCAATTTCTTCGGTCTGCCTGTCCCTTGCAGTAAATCTCCGGCGACCCTGTGGCGATATGCAAAAGTCAATAATATCCCGGTAGTTACATTGTATGGCACAGTTGTCCGGATCAACGGCAGACTGACTGCCCATTGTGAATCAATGTCCAGGACACTGGAGGAATATGCCTCCGACCGCGAGATTATTCAGGAACTCATTGACGTTTCGGAAAAATATATCCGCAAATTCCCGGAACAGTATTTGTGGCTTTACAAACGTTTCCAGCATATCCCGGAGGATGTTACCCCGGAACAGAGAAAACGCTATCCGTTCTATTCCCGTGACGCAAGTCCTAAATTTTACGACAGACGCGCCAAAAATGACAATCACTCTGAAGAGTGAGCTGATATGCTTTTGCATTCCTGATATTCTCCTTTCATTCGTTAGATGATTGTTGTAAAATTGGTGAACGATTAAAATTGTTCATTGAAATTATATATTTTTTTACTTTGGATATTGACTATTTCACAAATAAGCCTTATAATAGATTCAGTGAATGAACAATTAAGTGGAAGAGTCATAATGTCGAAGTATACGATAAAAGATATAGCGCAGATAGCCGGAGTTTCAACGGGAACGGTCAGCCGGGTGCTGAACCGCGCCGACAATGTCGCTCCTGGTATCTATCAGCGAACAATGGATGCCATCCGGCAGACAGATTATAAACCGGGAACGCCCGGACGCAAGCTCGGGCATTCCGTCAAGGCGTCCAGGCATGTTGCCGCGGATACCATCGCGGTGCTGTTTTCAGATATGTCCCAGGAATGGCAGCATAATCCGTTGTGGGCGACCTATGTGGCTGGAATTGAAAAAGCCTGCCGTGAACGTAATTTCCATATGAGCATTTAC
>CAIJKT010000861.1 GCA_903821255.1 uncultured Lentisphaeria bacterium
GCTTTTCATGGCTCGCCAATATCTTGTTTGAATTCAGCAGATTCAGCGACAAAATGTAATGTCCTGGAGAAAGGCTTGCGAGCTTCAAAGGTACCCTGATGCTTGACTTCCCGTCCGCAAGTTTAATATCTTCGCTGTATATACATTTTTTCTCATTGTATTTCTCTGAAACTTTTAGTGCCAGGACAGAACCTTTTGCCTTCTGGTCCAGTTTTATGTCTGCAAATGCGTCCTTGCTGTTTATTTCCACGAATTTCCCGTAGAACGGATCACTGACTCGACAGACCGGGCCGTTGTCTGTTTTGAAGAAAACAGCAGATTTCAACGGCGAAACCGACATGAATTCATCTTTTGCCGGAACTTCCACCAAACTCAGATCGTCCCAGAAGACCTCTCCTGACATTACCGCCGAGGAAACACTCAGATAAATGGCTAATGCTTCGGTTTTAGGAGGTGTCGTAAATGTGAGAGTGTATTTCTGCCAGGAATTGACATTGTTTACAACCGGCTTCCATCTGTATGATATTGAAATATCTTTGCCATTTTCAAACGTTATGAATCTGATCCCGGGGCATACGTTTCCGGCCGATACCGTATTCCGGCACCATACACTGAGTTCGTATGTTTTGCCGGGACTGCTTTTTATGTATGGCGGCGGCGACTGAATGCAATTCCATGTATATCCGGGAACGTAGTCTTGTTGAATGCAGTGTTTGCCGGAATGCGGATTGTCCAGAATAATTTTTCCTGTTCCAATATATCCGGCCGGTGTTTTCCCCGGCACTCCGTCTTCAAAACCGGGGTTGGGAATCGGAATTTGAATTCCGGCCGGAGCGTTTACAGATTCCGCCTCAACTCTGGTTGTTGTCCAGCACCATGACAGTGCAAGTAACCCGGCAAGCATTACATTTTTCCAAGCTCTCATCTTTTCTTCCTTATAAGTATGCATTATTATTTAGTATTTTTTTCAGATTCTGCTGACTATTTAGATGATGGCGGTGTAACAATTACTGATACATCATCAAACCAGATATCGCCGGCATATTTGTCCCGTGTCGCCAGCCTGAAATAAAAACCGCACATTTTCTTGATGCTGCCATCCTTATCAGTTTGTTCAGCCGGGAATGTGAAAATTAACTTGACTTCTTTCCATTCGCTGTCCGGATTTTTCAGTATACCGGAGGAAGGTCCGGCGAACCAGACAGGAGCGCCGCCTTCCTTTTGGGCGGTTATGTCGCAATATATTTGATATTCGATTTCAGGTTTAGATGTTTTAACCCAGACCGAGCAGGCAATCTTCGAACCTGCGGGCGGAAGAGGCAGCGCCTGGCTTATGTGCAGAAGGGCTTTGCCTTCACCTTTGCATTTTATCAAGGCGGAATAATTCCCTGCGTGAAATGCATTATCGCAGATTGTGCAGGCTGGAGACATTGTCCAGCTTTTGACCCCTTCTTCAAAACCCGGATTGGCAGTAATATTTGTTGCCTGCGTTACATCCTGAGCAGGTAAATTTGAAATGTTTGAAAATAAAAAGGCTGAAAATGCCAATGCTGAAACCGCTTGAAAGATTCTTGTTTTCATAAATGAATTCATCCTTATTTTATGTCTGGGGTGATAAAAAATCAATTTAACAAGTCATTCATCGATTAAATACCAGGACTCCATATATATTTAGTTGAGTCTGATATGGTATCTGCAAAGCCGAAATTATTTACATGTCCATCAACGAAAAGTAAATTCAGCTTGCCGAGGTGGCGGTAACGGGCAGTCAAACTCGCATCAGGAAGAGTGTTCCAGCGGGCAATGTTCCATGTGCCCATACAGGAACAGTCAAGCCATCCAACCGTTATTGTCGGTTTCCTCATTCGTGGATATTTGTGCGGCGGATAAGCTGGATCCACGCTCGCTGGTTTCCCGCCGACTTGAATATTTTCAGCATAAGACAGGTTCACTATTTTATTTTTGAACTCCGGATATACGGGTCTGAAACCTTCAGTAGAAGCAAGGTTGGGGCATTCAAACATTTTTGTGTTATAGCCGGCATAACGAGCCAGAAACTGTAAATTTCTTGTGGTTGCATCATTATTCATGGGATAATAATCATAATAGTCATTACTATAAAGCATGCATGCAGTTCCAATCCCTTTCAAGTTGTTGGCACAGGTTGTAGTTTTGCCTTTTTCCCTGGCTTTATTGAGCGCGGGCAGCAGCATGGCGGCGAGGATGGCGATGATCGCGATCACCACCAGCAATTCGATGAGCGTAAAATTTCTTTTCTGATTCATTTTTCTTCTCCTTATTTTTTTGTTTGCTGAAACTTGTTACATTGTTTGCTTTAAAAAAACTTATCCGATTTTTAGTTTACGGATATTGTCTTTGAGGTTTCTTTGCCTTCAATTTGATCAATCAGTTGCTGCAGTGCGGTTCCAACTGTTATTTCTACATTATAGTCGGAATAAATTGTCGGCACCGGCAGTTTGAAGTAATCGAATTGCCGGAACGTCGCCAGCATGACATTTATTTCCTGTTTAAGTCCAAAATGACCAAAGAGCAGGTGACTGATTTCCCTGGCAATCCGCATATCGGTAGCCAATACGCTGTCAAAAGGTAACGGCCCATTGGAAAAGACTGGTTTCATGACGTCGAACAATCCGGTAAAAGGGCCATGTCCGAAGTAGCAAATGTTTTCATCAAGTGTCAGGCCGAATTCTTTTAAAGCCTGTTTATAGGTGTTGAACATTTTGATTGAAGCATAATTATCCGGGCATTCCTCCGCGAAAGCGATTCTCTTTTTACCGAGTTTCGCCAGACGTTCCACCAATTCGAAGATTCTTGCCTCCAATTTTACCTGTACGCTGCTGAGCGAACGCAGCAGACGTTCATTATAATTCCCGATGACTACGCATTTCGGTCCGAGTTTCTCCATCAATTCAACTGTATTGGTTTGCAGGTTA
>CAIJKT010000862.1 GCA_903821255.1 uncultured Lentisphaeria bacterium
ACCAGACTGCATTTGCCGCCGAGATCAATGACCGGACAGTTATTCTGTTGAAAATCTATGAACAGAAGCTGGGCCGGGAATTTTACTACCGGATTAATGCCCCTGACTGCGGCACACTTAAAGAACTTCTGACTCTGCCGCCGCCGCGCGCAGAACGCCTGGCAGGCGGCAGTTTATTCGAGACAGAAATCGGGCGACTCCGGGATTTCTGGAAGCATGAATTGCAGGCAATGGTCTCGTTCACGGTACCGGAAGAACGAATCATGAATGGAGTAAAAGCCGGATTGATCAAAGCCCTGCTGAGCCAGGTCAACGGCGTTCCCAAATATGGGGTAACCAGATATTTCTGTGATACTGAAGAAGATCGTAATTGCGCATCGTTTCCGCCGACAACAATTACGCTGGCAAACTGTCTTACTAGCTGGGGACTTTTCGAACCAGCCGCGAATTTTTTGGGCTATCACCTCTATAATTGTGTGAATGAAGAGGGAGCATTGGTTCATCGGAAAAATGGAGCAGCCCTCTCTGAACACGGGATGATGCTTGACGCCATAGCTTACTATCTGGAAACTACCGGCGACTATACATTTCTTGAAAAACACAGTGAACCAATAAAAAACATTATTGCATATCTTCTGAAAGAATGCGCATCCAGAAATCAAAACGAGCACGATCTGCTGAAGGGCTGCGCAGAAGACGATACCCGTTTCTGGAAAGCATCTGGCTGGTATTCAGGAAATTTATGGGTCTGTCGCGGTATTTCAGAACTTGTAAGAGTATTTAAAAATTCAGGAATTCATAAATGGACAGAACTCACAACACAAATGGAATATGAAGCTGTCGGATTGAGGAGTTCTGTGTTATCCTCTATACAGAATTCCGTCATCAAGAGCTGTGATCCGTGGTTTATTCCGCCATGCCCGGAATGGACGCAGCCATTTGAACATATGACTGAAGATACATGTTATCCGGGATCAAAAGATAAATTACTGGTTTCCTCATACACTAATTACCGCTTTTATCCGGAAATGCTCTCCGCCGGCATTATGAATCATGAACTTTCGGAAATAATCCTAAAATTCCGCAAGGTGCGCGGAGGAGAGTTTCTAGGGATAACCCGTTTCAAGCCTCATAACGAAGAAGTTTTGCTCGATGACTGGCCACTTTACAACCAGCTATGGGCGCTGTTGAATTTAGGGAAAGCCAGGGAATTTCTGCTGGCTTTGTATGCGCATATGGCGCATCATCAGGGTCGCTATACATTTTTTGCGCCGGAAAGCACAGGTTTTGACCAGTTGGATTCTATTCACTGTGTTCCGTCGCAGTTGACAGTGCCGCTGGCGGTTCGCTGGATGCTGGTGTTTGAAGAGCGAGACCAGAAAATACTGCATTTGAATCGTGCGGCGCCGTCATACTGGTCACATCGTACTGGAGCAGAAATCAGCATAAAGCATGCACCTACTCGCTGGGGGAGTGTATCATATCAATTGAAAAAGGTTGCGGCAAAAGAAATCATTATTAACGTGAAAACTGATTTTAAGACCGCAGCACCTAAAATAGTATTTTATTTGCGCGGATTTGAAGCATATAAAAAAATAAGGATTACTTCCGATATTGATATTCAATATAAAGCAGGGGTGTTGAATTTGACTCCG
>CAIJKT010000863.1 GCA_903821255.1 uncultured Lentisphaeria bacterium
AGAAAAGTGGAAAACCGGAAAGTGTTATGCTCAACGATACTCCAAAGTATCGGAGTTGGAAAGCCCGCGAATGCGGGAAGGGCATGGCGTTGTAAGGGCATCCCTGGTGGATGCCTCAAATGTTATGCTCAACGATACTCCAATGTCTCGGAATAGACTGTCCAAAATGGTTCTGATGTAGCGCCGTCCGTCTCGGACGGGGCTGTCCCAAAGCTTGAAAAATCATCAAAAAAAGTGCTCTTATGATTAAAAAGCAGTTTGTATTGGCTGATTTAGAGTCATATATTTATATGAATATACTGATTGCAGCATGAATTTTCATGTACAATTTGTGCGACAGGAAAGCGGATTATCAGTAATATTCGAGCTGTTTCCGTAAACGTCCGGAAAGGTCAGGCGTGAGTGGGAAACAGACTTTCATGGTGTGATTAACAAATTCTAAAAAGTATTAAAAGGAACTGGAGGCTTCAATGGCAAAACATCTGAACGCGATACCCACAAACAATGCCGCGCTGATTCAGTGGGTTGAAGAATGGGCGGCGCTCTGCAAACCGGCGGGAATTCACTGGTGCGACGGTTCAGAAGAGGAATACAGCTGTCTGGCTGAAAAACTGGTCAAGGCCGGCATTTTCACCAAACTTGACACCCCGCCGAACAGCTATTATGCCCGTTCCGTTCCGGCGGACGTGGCCCGCGTGGAAGACCGTACCTACATCTGTTCCGAAACCAAGGCAGACGCCGGTCCGACCAACAACTGGATGGAACCCGCTGAAATGAAAGTCGCCATGCGCAAGCTTTATGACGGCTGCATGGAGGGACGCACCATGTATGTGATTCCGTTCAGCATGGGCCCGCTCGGTTCGAAAATCGCGCATATCGGCGTTGAACTTTCCGATTCCGAATATGTGGTGATCAATATGCGCATCATGACCCGCATGGGCAAAGCGGTGCTCGACACGCTCGGGAACGGCGAATGGGTGCGCTGCATGCACTCCGTCGGAGCCCCGCTCCGGCCCGGCCGGCAGGATACCGCCTGGCCGTGCAGCGAGACCAAGTACATCTCCCATTTCCCGAAGACCCGCGAAATCTGGTCGTTCGGCTCCGGTTACGGCGGCAACGCCCTGCTCGGCAAAAAGTGCTTTGCCCTCCGCATCGCGTCGTCCATGGCCCGCGAGGAAGGCTGGCTGGCCGAGCACATGCTCATCCTGGGCATCACTCCGCCGAACGGCCAAAAGCAGTATGTGGCGGCGGCATTTCCGTCCGCCTGCGGCAAAACCAACCTGGCCATGCTCATCCCCACGCTTCCCGGCTGGAAAGTCGAATGCGTCGGCGACGACATCGCCTGGATGAAATTCGGCGAAGACGGCCGCCTGTACGCCATCAATCCGGAAGCCGGTTTCTTCGGCGTCGCGCCTGTAACCTCGATGAAATCCAATCCGAACGCCATGCTGACCGTTGAACGCGGCAACAGCATTTTCACCAACGTCGCGCTCACTCCTGATAAAAAAACCATCTGGTGGGAAGGCATGACTGACGAAAAACCGGCCAGACTTATTGACTGGAAAAATAATGAATGGACTCCGGCCTCTGAAAATCCGGCAGCCCACCCGAATGCCCGTTTCACCAGCCCGGCGAAACAGTGTCCGGTGATTGACGCCGCCTGGGAAGATCCCGGCGGCGTTCCGATTTCCGCGATCCTGTTCGGCGGCCGCCGCGCTTCCGTGGTTCCGCTGGTGCATGAAGCTTTCGACTGGCGGCACGGCACGTTCATGGGCTCCATCATTGCTTCTGAAATGACCGCCGCCGCATTCGGCAACATCGGTTCGCTCCGCCGCGATCCGTTCGCCATGCTTCCGTTCTGCGGATACAACATGGCCGACTATTTCGCGCACTGGCTCAAGACCGGCGCCCGGGCGAAGGATGCGTCAAAACTGCCTAAGATATTCTATGTCAACTGGTTCCGCAAATCAGCAGGCGGCAAGTGGCTGTGGCCCGGATTCGGCGAAAACAGCCGTGTCCTGAAATGGGTCATCCAGCGCGTCGCCGGCGAAATTGACGCCGTCAGGACCCCGATCGGCTACATGCCCGGCAAAGGCGATCTGGATGTCAGCAATCTGAACATTTCCGATGAAGACCTGAGCGAACTGCTCAAGGTCGACAGAGAGGAATGGCTCAAGGACATCCCCGGCATCCGCGAATACTATGCCAGATTCGCGGACAGAATGCCTCAGGGCCTGGTCGAGCAGCTTGACGCGCTCGAAGGCCGCTTAAAAGCATAACGGTGATGATTTTGCGGCGGGAAGGAAGTTTTGCTTCTTTCCCGCTTTATTTTCATGCAAGATTGTTCAGCAACAAAGAATCAGAAAATTCTTCGCACTGATTCAGCCTGAAAATCCTGCTCATGCGATTTTTTTCAAGAAAAAAATATTCTTCGCACTTGTTTTTTTTGTTTCAAATATTATAAGTATA
>CAIJKT010000864.1 GCA_903821255.1 uncultured Lentisphaeria bacterium
CTTCCCCAGCTTGACCGTGCGTTTTTTCAAAATGCCAGGAAAGTTGAGGATATGAGAGATGTTTACGCTAAAAGCACAAGAAGTCTTATGGCAATGCTTCTCATTCATGATATAAGCATATGGAAATATCTTGCTGACAGCAAAGAGATGACAGATTACTTTAAACGTCTTGATGAATTCGGCATCGTGGACAGTACCTTTTATCCGTACTGGAATAATCAAGATATTGTCACCAGCTTCTCGGATGATATTAAGATATCTGTTTATAAAAACCAAGACAAAATATTGCTCGGTTTTGCAAATATCAGCAACAAGGATGCGGAAGGGGATATCAAAATCGATCTGTCAAAATTAGGACTGCCGGGAAATGTAAAAGCTAAAAGCCTTGTTTCAGATAAGAATATTGTTATTCAGAATGACTGTCTAAAATCTGTTAAAATCAACAATAAAGATTACGAAATGATAGTGATTTCCCGGAATTAAAAATATAAGAACAACAGTATATTACCTCCCAATGGTATTTACTATTGATAACAAAATAAATAAATTTTATATAAAAACTATAAAATAGGATACATAAAGAAAGATGATTATCACTCGGGAACCTAAACAGTCCATAAGTACAGTCATTTATAATTAAAAACTAATCACAAAGGAGTTATTATCAATGAAAACAGCAATTCTCAAGACATCACCGCAGAAGAAAAAAAAGTATGGATTTTTTACACTCATCGAACTCCTTGTTGTGATCGCCATCATAGCAATTTTGGCCTCAATGCTGCTGCCAGCGCTCAATAAAGCAAGGGAAAAAGCCCGAGCATCAACATGTGCCAGTAACCAGAAACAGATTGGTTTGAGTTTTGTAATGTATGCACAGGATTACAGTGGAATGATCCCGCGTTTTTATGATCCGGCAACTGCGCTATTCTGGCCTACAGTAATGATAAACAGCCGCTACATCAAAAACTTTAAGACTGGTGAAAGCACATATATGAATTGTCCCTCATTTGAACCATTCGGCAAGTATACACAACGTTATCAGACTTATGGATTGAGAGCAATGGCCGCATATATGGATATTTCAAAAAACAAGATAGTTTTTGATGCCGATCAAAACTATAGTCCTGTATGGCGTAAAGTATTTTCTCCTTCTAAAGCATCGATCTTAGGAGACTCTATCGCAGCAGATGCGCTTATTCAACATTCTAATTTAACAACTCATTCCACTGGAGGCAATTATTTACATCTGCGGCATAGCCAAAATGCAAATATGTTGTATGCCGACGGGCATGTCGCACCGGTAGGAGCAAGCAACGTTATCGACAATTTTATAAAGTATTACAGGACTCAAAATAAATATCTAATGGATACTGGTGTAATATATCCGAATTAAGAAGTCATAATGAAACCGCTGGATCAATAATTTATAGGAAAGTAATGAAAAGTCTCTAGCCGTTGACTTTTTGAGTCACCTCTTATTAAGAAAAAGATTTATGATATACAGGAAACTTGTTACAATGAAAACCCGACTGCTTATATGTGCTTTGGCACTATCAACGTTATGTACACATGCCGCTGATCTGGTGTTCCATTTCAATTTTAAAGATGCCGATGGCAAAATGGAGATTTACGATAGTACAGGACGATTCAAATGTTTTTCAAAAATCAACCCATTCCTAGTACAAGGCGGAGCGTTGCGAAGCGATTACGGAGCGGAAATTGTCATACCTGCCGAAAAACTCCCGCCGGAGCTTGCCAGCGGATTTACTATATCCCTTTGGAGTTCACGACTCCCTACCATCCTGGCGCAAGATCGCATCCCCATTATCAGCAAAGGCAATCTCTGGCTTGAAAGCGATTTTGCCTTTGTTTTAAATGGACAAATGCCGATTTTCACGTTCAAGAGTGGAAACGAGCATCTTCAAGGGGTTAATACTATTGGTATGAGTTATGGTGATAGCTTCCGCTACGCAGATCCTTCGATTACTGTTCATACCAAAGAATCGTTGCGGCTACCTGCCAACAAATGGCTCCATCTAAGTATCACATACGACGGGAAATCGCTCAAATTCTACAAAAACGGCGATTTGTTTATCGAAAAAGCCATGAAGACAGCCAAGCACATAAGTTTAACCGGCAATCACCCGATCTATCTGGGCTCCGACAGACTGGGTGACGAATTTTATACCGCTTCGAACTTGCTCTTGAACGATATACGCCTCTACAAAGGAGTACTCGCTCCTGAAGAGTTAAAAAAACAATATGAAACAGACCGGCACTCTTACCCGGATAGCGCAAATTACCCAGCCACGACGCATTACTATTCAGGTACTTCTTATGAGGGCTTTGATCCTGACCTGAAAAAACTTCTCAAGCGCACCGAACGCTATGAAAAAGCAGTGTGTCCGATACTCAAAGAGGAAAAAGTCACTCGGACTTCCACTGAATTTCGTAACGGCAGAATGAATTTTAATATTAATGGGGAGAGCATCTATCCACTCTCAGGGTATCCCGGTGTCGGCTGGTTCGGCAAACAGGCGGTAGATCAGTCGGTTGAGTACATCCGCGACTTTGCCGCAGCCGGAGTTGATTTGGAAATCGCTGGCGGAGGCAATATCTCCAAATACTGGCTGGGAGAAAACTCCTACGACTGGTCATCGGTTGATTCTGGATTTTACTCTATACTAAAAGCTAATCCCAAACTTAAACTTTTCGTAGTAATTTCCTGTTACCTTCCCGAGTGGTTTATAAAAGCTCATCCCGAAGAGTTGGAGAAATACTATTCCACTCGTGACTCCAAAGCTCCTCTCGCTATTTGGACCGGTTCGTTGATTGCCTCGGAATTGTGGCAGAAGACACTGGACAACTATATTGAGGCTGCCATAAAGCATTATGAAAACAGCGTCTACGGGAACAAGATAGCCGGATACTTGATTGTCGGCGGTGATGCCGGCGAATTCTACTGGCCTGGTACTTTCACCGGAGGAGCCACTGGTTATTCTGACAACACGCGTAAGGAATTCAGAAAATGGCTCGCCGCCAAGTATCACAATGACACAGCCCTGCAAGCCGCCTGGGGTAAAAAAGAATCGACTCTTTCCTCAGCAGCCGTACCAACTCCGGAGGAACGCTTTAACCAAAGTGAAATTCTCTTCCGCGACTTCCACGCCGCGCACAGCGTTATTGACTTCAGGGAGTTCCTTGGAGATGCCACTTTATCCGCCATCAAGCGTATTTTAAACAACATCAAATCCGCTTCAAACGGGGAGCGAGTTCTGATGCTTTATGGCGGCTACCCCATTCTGTTTGCCGGAAAAGGACACACTCTTCAGCAGTCAGGAATGCAAACCACCGCGCGCTTAATGCAGGAGAAAAACCTTTCCGTTCTCTTTACCCCCATCGACTATGTAAACCGGCGCGGCGGCGAACCCGGCATTAATATCAACCCATACAATGGCAGCGCACGTTTGCATAAAAAAATGCTCTTTAATGAAAATGATTTACGAACGCACTTCTACACAATGAACACCTTCGGGCGCACGGCGAATTCAGAGGAGAGCATTGGCGTAATCAAGCGCGGGATCGGGCACACCATTACCCGGGGCGAGGGTCTCGAATTTATGGCTATGGCGGGCAACAGTTCCTACCATCAGGACGCGATGATGGATGTCATCGCCAAAGGGGCGGAAATAGGACGCGAAGCAGTCTCGCTGGACAACTCCTCCACCGCCCAGGCTGCATTCTTCTTCGATGAGGATTCGCTTGGACACCTGGCAATTGGCATGGACTCTTTCATCGACAAACTTTGCTGGGGAACGTACAGCAACTCTTTCAAAATGGGCGCCCCCTCTGATTTCTATTTGATGAGCGACATAGCCAATCCCAAGTTACCGGACTACAAACTCTATATATTTATCAACGTCTTCTCCCCCGATTCGAAGATGGTCGAAGCAATCAATGCCAAAGTCCGCAAGAACAACGCCGTCGCGGTATGGTGCTACGCCCCGGGATACATCGGAAAAGACGGCTACTCAACCGCCGCCATGGAATCTATTACCGGCATGAAATTCGGGATTCTTCCTGATACCCGCCAATACACCTTGCAAATCACCGATCCCGAAAATCCCATAACAAAGGAAGCAGCTTCAACTAAATTTGAAACATTCACTTTTTCACCCTCTTTTCATCCGGTGGACACCGATATAAAGACGCTTGGAACCGCCAGCGGACGCCCCGCCTTGGCGATTAAGGAGTTCAAGGACTGGAGCTCCGTTTACAGTCTTATGCCACTCACGCCGGAGCTATTGCGCGGCCTCTGCGATTATGCCCAAGTCCATGTCTACAACCGAACCAATGACATCTTCGGAGCCAACGCCAGTTTCCTCCAAATCCACGCCGTTACTCCGGGCGATAAAGTGCTCAAACTTCCCGGCAAATACAAGGTTATCGAAGCCTATTCCAATGAGTTTATCGGAAATGGCGTCTCCAGCTTCACCGCTAAGGGAATGAAAAAAGGTGAAACGCGCCTTTATAAACTATACAAATAAACGATAATTGGAGTTAATATGAGAAACACAATAAACAATGTTCGAGAATTGATAAGTATCTATGTAACGCTTACGTTTTTGTGCATGTACCCTGTGCATGCACAATTAACTGTAGCCAAGCAATTGATGAACGCTGGCGATTTTAATGCCAATCTTCTGCCGGCAATCACCCAATGGACGCTTGCTACTGGCGCGGCATTCGACAATAACAATACCTCAATAAAGCTGACAAATACGGGTGCTCAACAATGTTTGGCATATTATTCTTACACTCTAAATCAAAGTATCGCTAAACCTATCCGGATTGCAGGAGAAAGCTACTCGCAAGGGATAACTGTTGTTTCTCCTTCTTTAGCGTATTCTTTAAGGATTGATATAACATATGACGATAATTCTACAGAATTATATCGCTATGTGTCTTTTACCGGTAAATCATCCTGGGAATCGAAAGATTTTTATTTTTGTCCGCAAAAACCGATACAACGTGTGTTA
>CAIJKT010000865.1 GCA_903821255.1 uncultured Lentisphaeria bacterium
GTGAACATTCCCATGTTTTCATGATTTCTCATTTTCCATTTTCCATTTTCCATTTTCAATTGTTTGCGTCTCTGCGCCTTTGCGTTAAATCGTTCCCCTGTTTTTACTTTCAACTTGGCCCCTTTTCTTCTTTCCACTCCCGCCATGCGGGCGTTTTTACTATTAGTGATTTTGTCAATAGAAATTGCGAAATCAGGCTAAAGTAACGGGGGAAATACATCTTTCAAAGTCGGGGTTTGATGGGAAATAAATGTTAATGCAGAGCGGGCTGCTCTTAATGGAGGCCTGCATCCGGGAGGAACTGCAATAACGGATAATCGTCCCCTCATTAAACTTTATTTCAATATTTTTCGCTTTTTTTCCGGCTGCCTGTTGACTTTTAACTAGACAATACAGTATAGTCATTATCAGCGAATAAAATAAAAGGTGACATCATGCGGCAGCCGGTAAAAAGAGTAAAACTGTATGAAGCGATAAAAAAAGATATCGTTCACGGAATTTACCCGCCCGGCTCGTTTCTCCCGAATGAACTTGATCTGGTAAAAAAATACGGACACGCCCGCGATACAGTGCGGCTGGCCCTGGCGCTGCTGGAGGACGAGAAGATAATCGAGCTGAAGAAAAACAAAGGGCGTCAGATATGCCCGGTTGCCGTCCCGAAAATCAAGCCGCCGATTTCATTTCTGCTGCCTTGTACAGACTTTATCAGCGAGGCGGTTTCAGATCTGGCGGCGGAAATCGCCCGCCGGATACTTAAAGGGGTGTCGGAAGTGGCGTTTGAATCCGACTTTCTGGTGCAGACAGTGCCGGTATCGCCGACCAACAATATGCATGATATTAACTGGAGCAAACTGGATTTTGTGAATGCCGACAGCCGTTTGGTGGTTTTCAGTTACTGGTACCGGGATTTGTTTCCCATGTTGTCAAATTGCGGTTGCCGGGTGGCGCTTATTGAAAATCAGACCTATGATTTTGAGCTCTATGCCGATTATCTTAAAGAATGGCTGATATTGACCGTTGACCGCCGCAGCGCGACGGAGTCAGCGGTAAAGCTACTGGCTAAGAAAGGTTATCGCCGGATTGCGCTGGTGCACAAAGACATTATGGAGAAGGACCACCCGGTGCTGTATGGCTATATGTCCGGCTTGGAGAAATGCGGGCTCCGCCACTGCATCCCGCTGGACACCTTGAACATGGGCGAAGAGGCCATTCCGGCAGGTATCGCCGAACTTTACCGGAAAAATAAATTTGACGCATTGCTGCTTGAGCCGCGTTTAGCATTCCGGATGCTGAGGATGCATTCATTGAATAGTTATTTCGGTCTGCCAGAGAATGTTAAGATTATGACTGTTGATGCAATCAGCCATAATCAAAAAATATTTCAGCCAATTTCAAGCATGGAATTCCCATACGAGGAAATCGGAAGGATTGCCGCCCGGCGGCTGATTGATGATGATCTCAAAAAAGGGCAGCAGATATTCAAAGCCGGAGCCGTTGAACGTGAAACCATAAATGCAACAGAGCAATTGGCATTAATAACATAAAAAAGGAGATCAGGAATGAAAAAGCAGATATTCAGCAGGAGAGCCGTTGAACGCGAAACAATTCATGAGCATGGCAATTAATCTTAACAACATAAAAGAAAGGAATCAAAATGAAAAAGTTGAACAAAAGTTTTACACTCATCGAACTTCTGATCGTCATAGCTATTATCGCAATTCTTGCTGCAATGCTGCTGCCTGCATTGAACAAGGCAAGAGAAAAGGCCAGGGAGATAAGCTGTGCCAGTAATATCAAACAGCTAGGGACAGCTTTTATGAACTACACGAACGATTATCAGGGCTCATTCCCCTATGTTCAGGCTTTTGGTTATGACGGCACTAACAGTGGAAGTGCTTACAGCACATACTGGCAGAATGTTTTGTATTACAGGTATCTGAATCCAGGCTCTAAAACCGGACTCACCATGTGGAAAACTTTTCACTGTGATTCGCATGTTACGGCTTCATGCAAGGAGCAGACTGTTGATTATGGCTATAATTCCAATAATATCGGTTCCAACTGGCGGAAAACAGGGATTGCTGTCAGCGCAGCCGATCCGACGACCGCTCAAACGTCAGCTCCGGCCAAAGTGTCGTCGCTGAAAGATTGTTCCAACATTGTGCTGGCTGCCGATTCATTTCAATGGAATGTAACCATTCCGGCAACAGGCGTTTACTGGGGGTATTATAAAATAACTGATACGACATGCCCGGCGCCGGGCTCGTCTTCTGTAATGCCGTTTGCTGTTCACGGCGAGGCATTCAATACACTGTGGTGCGATGGTCATGTCAGTAAAGTTAAAGGTTCATTGAAGAACTACAACGAATGTTACAGTTCAAGCAATTTAGGCGTTACCGGCGGAACCGGCAACAAGTGGAACAGGAGATAACTGCCGTCCGGTAATAAAACGTTTTCCGAATTTCACTGTAATATCCGCGCGGCTTGCTGACAACCACCTGGACGTGCACTTACAAACTTATTTAATTAACAAAGGATACTGAGATATGAAATATTCTACAGGACTGATGCTTTTTCTTGCCACCTTGTATTTTTCGGTGCATTGCGGTCCGGCAAAAGCCGAAGAGGCCGGCGCTGCCGGCAGGCAGAATTCTAAATTCGCAATTATTGATTCAATCCACTATCTGGACAAAGGCGACCAGTCGGCGCTCGGGATGGGAGATTATACTATTATTTACACATCAAGTATTTGGCCGAAAGATATAATAAAAGCCGAAAATAAACGTCCGGCGGCAACGCCGCCGGATGAATTTATTGCCGGCCTGGTAAAGCCGCTGAATCCAGCGAAGAGTCCGGTGGTTTATGATATCGAGCACTGGCCGCTTGATATTCGAAAAGATATGAAGGCTGTTGCTAATGATGACATTACTGCCGCCGCCGGCAAATCTGTTTCAGCCAGCATGAATAAACTTATCCATATAATTAACGTTTCGCGGCAAGAAAACCCTGCATTGAAATACGGGTACTACGGCTGTGTGCCGCTGCGCGACTACTGGACGCCAGTTAAAAACGATCCTGAAATGATGAAAAAATGGAGAGAAGCGAACGATTATTTAAAACCGCTGGCGGATTCTCTGGATGTGATATGCCCGTCAGTTTACACTTTCTCTCCTGACCGCGCCAACTGGGTGGTGTACGCAAAAGCGAATATTGCAGAGGCTAAGCGTCTTGCCGGAGGAAAACCTGTTTATGTTTTTCTATGGCCCAAATACCATAACTCGAACAAAGAGGACGGAAAAAAATTCATAGAAGGAGATTTTTGGAAATTGCAGCTTGAGACCGTTTATAATTCAGGCGCGGACGGCATTATTATCTGGGACAGTCCGCGCCAGGTGAACAGTAAGGAGGACGCGGTCTGGAATCCTGACCGTGAGTGGTGGAAAGAAACCGTCGCATTTATAAACAAAATACGGAAATAACAAGCTTTGAACGGCTGCCGACTACTTCATAATTAGCTTTGATTGAGTTTTTACACATCAATGGAAGAAAGCGTTGATGCAGAACCGGGATTCTGCCTTCCTGATTCAGAAAATCAGCTTGCAATAACCGCTGCTGTTAATATAATAACGTACACTAAAAAAAGAAGGAACTTGTTGAGATGCACGGAACAAAAATATTAATTAGCGTTTTTGTTCTGGCCTGCGGAGTGAACGCCATGGCATTCGATACGGAAATAGCTCATGACAGCAGCATTTTTTATAAACTTGCTCAACAGGGCTCCGAGGCAGGACAGGTTGAAATTCAGGCGCGGATCAATGCGTCAAAACCGGCCGGGCTTAAACAACAGGGGCTCTATGTTAAAATCAATGGCGTGACATTGAAGCCTGACCGGTTGTCCGGACGCGCAGCCAGAGAAAAAAGCAACGATGGCAAAGAGAATATTTATGTTCACGCGGACGGAGGTATTTCAGTACCCTATACCAGTTCGGTTGAAGCTTTTGATATGGATAAACGATACCGTCTATCCGGCGGCGCTTCAGCCGGGCTGTATAGATTTAATCTGGATGGACTGCTGCTGAAATCGGGTGAAAATTTATCCGGCGGCAATCTTCTGGAACTGCATAACACGACTAGAGATAAAAGCATCATCATTGATTTTGTCAAGTTTAACGGGGAAACACTGGTGCCGGATGGCGCTTCCGCAGAACTAAAAGATTCAAAGAAGATTAACCAGCCGGCAGCAGGATTCGCGGATATTCCGCTGCCTGGATCGGCATTTTCGGTATCTGAAGCTATAAACAGCCAGGTGACATGGCGCGGCATTCCGCTGATTGAATCGGATAGAATATCTTATTTTGACAAGGATGATTTCAGCCGCCGCGCAGCCGCGGTAAAAACGGAAAAGGATCAATCCGGCTGGACAGTGACAAACTTCTGGAGCAGTAATGAAAATCTGCCGTTCCGCAAGGAGCTTGGATTATCGCCAGACGGCAAACGCATTGAATTGAATATTCAATTTACTCTGCCGGCTTATAAGAACCGTGACGACATGGGATGCGCTTACGCTTTTAAAATTCCGTTGAAAACTTTATCAGGAATGAACTGGACGGCAAGGACAGGACGGACCAGGGCGCAGCCGGTTGTTCTCAAAGGCGTTCTCAACGCAAACTCCCCGGAGAAATTTATTGGCGATTCCACCCGCTGGCTGGCGTTTGAAGGCAATGGCAGAAAACTGGTTTTTGACTTCAATCCTGAAGGAGTTCAAACTTACAGTGACTTTGGTCCCAACCGGATTCAGGGGCTGTGGACTGTAAAAAAAGCCGGGGATTATATAGAATGCTCATTCGGAATGAAATCAAGTCTCAGTGGTGGAACGATAAACAGCAAAGTGGTGATTTTCGAGAGCGGTTATGATGATTACGCCAACTTTCACGCTTATCCGCAATACGCCTACTACAGCAAACTGCCGGTCAGCTTGAATTTCTGCTTTGGCGCGCCAAAGCACGGCGGCGGCTTCACTCAGGCCGGAAATATGGTTTACAGCGCGGAGAAGAAATTCGGCTGGAATGATAAAGTGGAACTAAATTCAATCCGTCCGTCGGGAGCGCTTTACAGTGCCGCATATGGAACAACCGCGGCAGCGTTTAAATGCGCGGTCCCGCAGCCCGGGCTGTACATGGTCACGGCAAGAATCGGCGCTGGAGAACAAGCCGCCGGGCCGTTCAGCATCAAATGCGATGAAGAAGAAATCGTCAGCGGACTTACCGTAAACGCGCAAACAGCAAAAACTGTAATCTGGCCGCAGTGGGTGGAAAACGGCACGGCTGAATTCTCTTTCAGCGGCAACTGGCGTTTGTCCTCGCTGGCGTTGCAACTTTTGCAGCATTCTCAGGAAGACTACACTTTCCGGCGTGGCTTCTGGCGGGTCAGCGGCCTGTACGAACCGTCAATCATGCTTAAAAACAGCTATCATGCCAGACCGCCTGAATTCAAAGTGGCAATTTCCGATACCCCGCTGCCGCTTGCAGAGATAAAAGACATTCCCCAGGCAGTTGCATTAGCTGACCGCAGGACATGCCTGCCTGACCAGCAAAGTCCAGCGCTTGCATGGCGCTTCAACGCTGACATTGGCTCAATGGGGCCGGGCAACTGGGGGAATTTTAATGAATTCAATACTGTTCCGCTGGTGCGGAGCAGACTTGCCGAACTGAAAAAATCGAATATTAATACCATCCTGCTGAACGGAAATCATTCACGTCATACGTTTCCTGATCTGGCGGAACATACCGATAAATCCATTAAACGGATTGCCGCGGAAGCCCATGCGCAGGGGATTAAAGTAATTGATCATATGGAATTGACTCTGCTTTGGAATATGGGCAGCGGATTCCGCTATATGACGGAGCATTCCGGCTGGTTGCAACGAACTGTGGATGACGGAGTTCCGACCACAGTGCTGTGTCCGGTCAATCCTGTTTTCAAGCAGCAGTTTTTTGACCGATGGGTGCAGCATGTCAAAGATACCGGAATTGACGGATATATGATAGACGAGGAAACTTTCTGCGGCGAAGATTTTTGCGGCTGTGACGAGTGCAGGAGGCAGTTTCGTGAAGCTACCGGCCTGACCCTGCCGATGGATGAAACTTCACCGCTGCTGCTGAACAAAGATTCAAAACTCTGGCAGTCATGGCTGAACTGGCGCATCAAGATCATCGGCGACTGGTGCGTGGAGCTTAAAGAAAGAACTAATCAGATTAACCCTGATCTTACATTTATGCGTTATACCACTCATTACGGATTCTACAGCAACTATGCGCCAATCAACTGCGGAGCATCGCTCTGTGACGATGCAAGGGCTTGTGATTTTCTCGGAACAGAGATAATGAGCCGCAACGTTATGGCGTCATGCCGCGGAGTTTTTGCTTTCCGCAAATTGAAATACTCTTTGCGTGAAGCTTACGGCAGCCCCGTGTTCGGTCTGGTATATCCGCAGGGATCAGCGACTCTTGCATACTTTGGCTGGGCAATGAATAATATGAACAGTCAGACA
>CAIJKT010000866.1 GCA_903821255.1 uncultured Lentisphaeria bacterium
ATCATCGCAATTTTGGCCTCAATGCTGCTGCCGGCGCTGAACAAGGCCCGCAATGTGGCAAAGAATATTAAATGTGCCAGCAACATCAAGCAAATAGTTACCGGAGTCAAGATGTATTCGGATGATTTCAACGGCTGGGCTCCTAACGGACCAAGTGTCGACCAGGGGTTATTTAGTTTTCCATCTAAATATGCATGTATTACAAATTATATCAGTGACGGCAAATATTATGATTATATTAATAATAAACAGAAATTTGCTCCAGTAGCCAAATGTCCCAACGGCGGAGGTGACTGGACAACAGACTCTGATTTGGTGAGTTGGGGAACTAGACTTAATCAACCTAATTTTAGTTATTCGTTGAATCGGCTTTATACGATGAATAATCCTGCATGGATTATCAAGTTGTCATTGGCAAAACAAGCATCGGTTCGTCTATTAGTGGCAGAAATTGGATTTCTTCCAAAGTATAACACGGTACTGGCGGCTAATTCTATAATTCAAACAGACTATATTTCCATGAAACACAGTAATGCCAGCAACATCGGATATGCCGACGGGCACGTTGCTCCGATGAAATATAATCCCAAAGTTTATGACGGATGGAGCGCAGGCAATGATCCATTCTCCTTCTTTCGTGATTGGAAATAAAAAAATATGGCAGTAAAATGGCTGCTGCCAGTGAAATTTGGTGCTGTCAGTCATTCCCGCAGTTACCCGGTAAATGATGAAATAGAAATTATTCAGGAAGCAATTATGCAAAAAAGATTTTTAACAAGTATAGTTTTTGTTATAATATTCGCATGCGGTCCAATCCAGGCCGATGAGATTAATTTGGCATTGGGGAAGAAATATACCTGTTCATTAACACCAAATTATTCGTTGACGCTTGACGCAGAGGACAATACTCAGCTGACTGACGGTGTCTTTTCAAGTACTGATAAGCCAATGTGGTTTCACAAAACATCGGTTGGCTGGAATAAGCGTAATTTTTATCATAGTGTAACTGTCGATTTGGAAAAAGTTGAACCAATCAAAAGCATTAAGGTCAATGTCGGGGGCTGGCAGGCTCAATCGGTTTATTTCCCCAGCATGATATTTTTTGTCAGTGACGATTATCAGAATTTTTATCCAGTCGGCAGTAGATATGAGAGTCAAATTTCCGACGACAATAAAGCGAAAACCGTTCTTGTCACGCTGGATACCCCAAGCAAAGGACGTTTTGTAACGATATTTTTTATAGGCAGGGGATATTACGTTTTCCTTGATGAGATTGAAGTGTTCAAGGGGGATTTTCCTGTATCAGGCATAAAGTTTGCTCAATCGCCCGTTAAAATCGAAAACTTAAAAGATACCGTCAGGGCTATACGCCAAGCTGACGAGAGGGTAATTTACCTCAAGTCAACCCTGGATAAAATCAGGCAAACCGCGATTAGCGAAAAGGTTGATTTACTTGCAGAAATTGATGACTTGAATAGTAAATTGCAGCCATTCGGCATGGATTTCAGCACAGTGGAGCTATTGGAGCAGCAAGTGGCAGTACTCAACGGTAAATTGGCATCCCTGCTGAATCCGAAGAATAAAGTGATTATTTATGGGCGCAATGCGTGGAATAATTTTGATCTTTTCGCATTGCCGCCGAAATCAGCTGAAGATGTCAGACAAATAGATTTAGTCATGGGCAGTAATGAATATGAAAGCGCGTCAATGATACTTTTTAATGGCACCCCTCAAAATGAAAACCTGAAAGTTGAGGTTAGTGACCTGAAGAGTAATAATAACGTTATTGCATCCAAAGATATTGTTATCCGTTACTCCGAATGGTCGGAATGCTTTGATCAAATAAAATGGTATCCTGACGCATTGGTTTTGTATCAGGATAAATTGCCTTTGATTGCCGGTAATAATCGAAGTGTGTATTTGACTATCAAAACAAATAATATTCCTCAGGGAGATTATCAGGGCGTCATTACCATCAGTAATGAGAATATTAAAAAGGAAATTGCGTTAAAAGTCGCGGTGCTGCCGGTGGCATTACCTGACTCAATGCCTCTGGCATCCTATAATTGGTCTTATTCAGGCGAGGCGCCGATCAAAGCTGATGTCGCAGGCGCTTTGACCGATTTGAAATTGCATTATATTGATACGGCAATGGTGGGAAACGATGATATCCCCAAATTTACATTGGATCCGTCCGGAAATATCATCAGCAGGGATTATACTAATTTTAAGAAATATATTCAATTATACCAGGGCTTCGGGATTCATAAATTTATATTTTTTATGGGATTTGCCAATACTAACCACAAGCAGATTGTCCAGTCACTTGGATATTTCTCGGGCGGTCCAATCAAATTTAACACCCCCGCATGGCATAATGCGATGAGTAATATTATTACCGACTGGATGAAAGTTATCAAGGAATTGAATTTGAGTTACGATGATTTTGCCTTTTATCCATTGGACGAACCCAATAAAGAATTAATTGGCGGAGGAGATGCAGGCATTGTTTTGGGCACCTTAAAAAAACTTGCTCCACAGGCTAAGATATATGTAACCACGACAGGAATAAGCCTGAATGGATTGCAGAC
>CAIJKT010000867.1 GCA_903821255.1 uncultured Lentisphaeria bacterium
ATTATGAAAAAGAAAATATTGAAATTTACTGCTTGGTTTCTGGGCTCCGCATTGGTTATTGTTATCGCGGCATATTTTTTCCTGACAAGTTCCTTTTTTCTCACCGGAATATTGCTGCCGTATGTCAGCCGGGCCGCCGGCTGTGAAATCAGGGCACGGGAAATCAATCTGTCATTGCTGGGATCAAAAATAGAGGTTGCCCAGCTCAGGATAGGCCCCGAAAAGAAATTATTCGCCTCGGCGGAGACGGTCAAGGCTGCGTTTTCCATTTCTTCGATCATGAACGGCAACATAAAACTTGAAGATATCGTCGTGGACAATGTGGCGGTAAATTTGAATAAGAATGCCGCCGGTGAACTGGAACTGCCTTTTGCAAAGAACAGCGGCAGGGCTGAACCGAAAGCTGAGCCCGAAGAGAAAAAAACAGCGAAAACTCCGGCTTCAAAAATCAAACTGGATATTTCCAATGCTAAAATCAGCAATGTGAATTTCACGCTGACGGAAGAAAAAAGTCAGGGTGTCCCCACAAAATTGTCATTATCCGGTTTTAATATCGACATCCCATTGTTGAAAACAGGGGCAAGTTCGAAGATAAAGGTGAACGGCAATATCAGCATCAGTTCAGGCAATAATCTGAGCGTGACCTCCGGAGTCGTTGAAAATAATGTTGACGTCGTCTTGAATGAGAATTTTCTATGTGACAAGCTGAACATGCGGTTAAGCATTTCCGGTATAAAAGGACGGGTGAACAATGTCAGTCTGGATGGAAATTCCCTGCTGCTGCAGCTTGACGCCTCCGGGGATCTGGATACAGTCAAGATTGACAATTTGACCGTGCGCCAATCCAAAGGCGACCAGATCAGCACCGATATTCAAATTCAATCCCAAATTGATCTTAATCCGTTGAAGATCAGCGCCACGGTTAAAATGAAGCCGGTTTCCGAGGAGCTGATCAGCATTCTCTGTGACGTTATCGGCGGATATAATCCGGGCCGTATCGGGCTGGCTTATTTCGGACAGTTTGATTACAATGGAAGCACCCTGGCAAGCAAGGGCAGTCTCGGCCTGGAACGCAGCGGCAGCGCCATGATTATGGGGAAAGTTTACGAACTGCCGGCGTTCGGCTTCACGATGAATCACGATATTACGGCGGATTTCAACCGCAGGGAAGTGAATTTGAATAAGCTCGGCGCGTCGCTGCTGGAAAAGAACCGCAGCGTGCTGGATCTCAAATTGCTGGCCCCTTCCGCATATTGCTGGGATGAAAACAATAGCGGATTCAACGGGACGCCGCCTGAAATAAATTTGCACATCAGCGACTTTTACCTGAAATCAGCCCAGTTGTTTCTGCCGGCCGAGTCCGGAATTAAAATTATGGAAGGTAGATTGAATGCGGATATTAATATCGCCGCCGGAAAAAAAGCCGATATCATAGAACTCCGCACCCGGATCGCGATTGCGGATCTGGACATGAATGTTCCGGGGATGCAGTTAAGAAATATCAACTTTGAGCAGAGCGCCAAATTGTTTGTTGAGAAATTCAAAAAGATCAATCTCGAACAATTCTCGCTGCTGCTGAGCAAAGGGAAGTCCAGGCTTGCCGGATTGAGTTTGAACGGCGGACTTGATCTGGATACGATGAAAACCAATGCCGTGT
The DNA here is from genome assembly GCA_903821255.1 of uncultured Lentisphaeria bacterium. The sequence continues at coordinate 1,658 of CAIJKT010000867.1, forward strand.
TCAAGCTGTCGGACATTTCCGCCAGCACCATGGAAGGGCTGCCGCTATCCGCGGAACAGCGCAAAACGATCCTGTCCAGCCTCAATAAAATCACTCCCGCCAGCGCGGATATTGCCGGGCGTTTTGATGCGTCGCTGAAGCAGATGACCATGAATTTAAGCGCGCTTTCAATAAATCTTTCCCAGAACTCGCGGAAGACCCTTAACCTTGATTTAACTCCGTGCAGCATTAACTTGAAAAACATGTCTGAATTTTTGAACAGTCCGCCGGTAATCAATGTTGATATAAATCAATTGGGGTTGGCTCAGTTCAACGGATTCATGGGGGCGTCGGGAACCGAATTTAATGCCGGCGACCTGACCGGTAAATTCAAGTTGAGATTTTCGGATAAGTTCAAACGGATGGCAGTCGCCGGCATTTCCTCGCTGAATAATATTGATCTGTCGCTGCCGGGGAATAAACGGTATCAGTATGTCACCATTAATCAGAATATGGATTTGCAGATGGTAAACTATAATGAGCTTAAAATTGCAAACCATTCCGCCGAAATTATCGTTAACCGCCAGAAAGCGCTGCGTTTTGAAGACAGCGGGACGATAAACATCGGGCAGGGGGATTTAATGCTGAACGCCAATATTGTCTATTTAAATAAAGATCTGGTCAATTTATTTTATGCTTCCGAGATTACCGAACTGAACCTTAACGGCAGGCTTAATCTTGAAGCCTCTGACAAGTTCCAGTCATTTCAGGTGAAAGGCGATGTGAATATTGATAAACTCAACAGCCGCCAGATTACTTCTCCGGTCAGCGGACTGGCGGTAATTAATATTCAGAAAAAAGACGGGATGCTTAATTTCAAAAGGGTTTATCTGGAACTGCTGAACAACGGCAGGACTGCCATGCAGGTGGCGGTTGACGGACAGCGGCCGGACAGCGGCGGCCGGACGCTGGTTAATCTTTCCTCTGAAAAAATTGACGTCATGCTGATTCAAAAGTTGTGCGCGCCCGCCGCACAGGAAAAGAAAACAGCAGCCGGCACGGCTAAGAAAACCAGCGGAAAAGCCGGTCGCACTCCGTCCCAAACAGACAGGAAGGAGCCGGCGTCTTTCAATTTCGGCAATAGCGAGATTGTCGCCAATCTGAACCTTAAAGGCATCACTTACGGGCCGGAAATCAAAGCTGCCGTCAGCGGCAGGATTGTCGCGGTTGACAATATGATGGATATCGGGCCGTTGAATATTGTCATTAATGATTCCCCGGTTAATTTTAAATCAAAACTGGTCAGCAATCGCGACGGGATCAGTTACAGTGCAGTCGGCAATATTAAACAGCTTAATGTCCATCCGCTGGTGCAGCCGTTTGTCGAAGGCGACATGCGCAATATCGAGCTTACGGTTGAAGCTTTGGACATGGACATCAAAGGGGTTGGCGTTGACACTCCGGAATTATGGGACAACATGACCGGGCAGACCAATATCACGCTGCGGGATATTTCCATCCCGAATGAGTTTGGCAAAACCACGCTGGGCCGCATTTTAATTATCCCGTTTGAAGTGCTGTCAAAGCTTCAGACCATGAACCTGAACTTGAAGCAGGACTCCGGGAAGAAGACCGATCAGGCATTTTCGTTCGTCAATAATTTTTACAAGAGCACCGAAACGATTCATTTAAACACCGGGAACATACAATTGCTTTCGCAAAACCGGAGACTCTATGTCAACAAATGCGAATTCAAGGGTGATCTGGTCAGCGAGCTTACGGTTAAAGGCTATGCCGGACTGGGCTCGGACCGCGGATTGGATTTAAACTCAAAATTAGTGATGGGCCAGCTCGCGGCTCCCGTGCATATTACCGGAACTGTTGACAATCCCAAATATAACATTCAGGAAGTCGTTACCTCGTTTTTAAAAGATAATGCGCTGAGTATTCTTAATGCCGGTACGGAGATGCTCAAAGACGGCGGCAAAGGGCTGGAAAATGTCTTGAACAAGACCATCGATGTCATCGCCAATCCGCAGGATGGCGCCGCTAAATCTGATGTTTCGCCGTCAAAAGACAAATCCACGAAAACTGACAGTGCGAAAGCGCTGGAGCAGGGCGTCAAAAAAGTCTTTGATTCGCTGTTCAACTGACAGTTGACAGAAACTTTGGCCGGTAACGGGAATTGGGCATAGTGGTAACTGTGTCAATTACGGGTGCCGGCTCCGCTTTCCATTTTTATTGTATAAACCTGTTTCTAAACAGTGCGATGAATTATTATTTCTATAGTTTCACCGCAATATAACCCGAAAAAGATTGCTATAGTTAATGTCAGTAATATAATGAATGTTGTTACATGAAATAACCGTCCCAGCTCATATGGCGCATATTTCCTGCGATCACTGCCAAGGTCAATTTCTGTTGTACCAGGCACGATAAAAAGTTCAAATTCGGCATATAAAAACCGGTTAAATCTTTTGATGTGATACAAAAACATAAACACACACAATACAATTAAAAATATCCAGTATTTACTGTATAAGAACATGCCGGACAATAAAAGTTCTAAAAACAGATTAGTTAAAATCAGAGTTCTAACACTAAACAGTTTCATAACTTTATCCTCATATAATTACTGTTTTTTGATCGGAGGCTGCCCGCATGTTTTCACAGCATAACGTTATCAGATTAAGAGCTTATCCGTAAATAACTCCTAGTTTTCTATATATTATCATGGATGCTGTCAAATGAAGCAGCGCCTCATAATTGGCGGACTTTTTCTCAAATCTCACCAGGACTTTCCTGAAAC
>CAIJKT010000868.1 GCA_903821255.1 uncultured Lentisphaeria bacterium
ACTGCATTGCCCGCGGTAAAGATATTATGAGCGGCGGCCTGAAATATCTTGGCGCCTGCGTAGAGGGCTTTGGATTCACGAACGCCGGTGATAGCCTTTTAGCTATTAAACAACTCGTCTATGAGAAAAAAATGTTCACGCTCAAGCAACTGACGCAAATACTCGATGCCGATTTCGAGGGCTATGAAGAAGAACGCCAGTGGATGCTGGCCGCACCGAAATATGGCAACAATAACTCCGAGGCGGATGCGATGGTCGCCGATATCTCCGGTTTTATTCATAAGACAGCCAAAAAAATCGGGAAAAAAGCCGGTCTGGACTATTACATCGTCAGCAGCGTAAACCCGGGCGGCATTACCCTCGGCATAATGTGCGGCGCCACACCGGACGGCAGGAAATCCGGAGAATCGTTTGCGGTAGGCGACTCTCCGACAGCAGGATTTGACAAAAGCGGATTGACTTCCATGCTTGCCTCCGTCTCCAAATCCGACGCCGCAAACGGCGGCTATATAACCAATCTGAAACTCTCTAAGGAAATGCTTTCCAGACACCGCGAAAAAACCGTGGCTTTGCTGGATACATTTTTCCGGAACGGAGGTATGCAGCTGAATATCACCGTGATCGGGCGCGAGGATTTGGAAAATGCCATTAAAGAGCCGGAAAAGTATGGCCATGTGATCGTACGCATCGGCGGATATTCCGCCAAATTTACCGGTCTGGACAAGATCACCCAAAAAGAGATCATGAATCGTACGCTATATTGACGAAGGCGCTGAAATGGGTATTATTTTCGATATTTCACATAGTTCAATGGACGATGGACCAGGCATTCGCACCACGGTTTTTCTAAAGGGATGTCCATTGAGGTGTTTGTGGTGTCATAATCCGGAATCACAGAATCCGTGCCAGGAACTTTCGTTTATTCCGGACAAGTGCACCGCTTGCGGCTGGTGTTTGCAGGTATGCCCGGCCGATGCCCATTGCATGGGCAGCGGCTCCCATATTATCGACCGCTTAAAATGTGTCCGCTGCGGCAAATGCGCCGCCCGGTGCTGCGCCGGAGCGTTAAGCATGATCGGAAAGGAAATGAGTGCTGAGGAAGTAATTGCAGACATTCTTAAAGACAAACCGTTTTATGACAATTCCGGCGGCGGCATGACTGTTTCCGGCGGCGAGCCGTTGATGCAGTTTGAATTCGTCCGCCGACTGCTGAAGCAGGCGAAAAAACATGGAGTTCATAATTGTCTCGACACTTGCGGTTTTGCACCAGTCGAACACTATCTGGAATTACTGCCGGCAGTTGACCTTTTCCTTTATGATCTTAAGGAAACCGACCCGGCACGGCATGAGGAGTATACTGGGGTTCCGCTGCAGCCGATACTTGACAATTTACTGGCGCTTGACAATACCGGGGCCGCCATTATTCTGCGCTGTCCGGTCATTCCCGGACTGAATGACCGCGAAGAACATTTCCGCGCCATCGCCGCGATTGCCGGAAAGCTGAACTATGTACGCGAAATCAATCTTATGCCATATCATCCGCTGGGGGAATCGAAACTGAAACGGTTAGGCAAATCAAGCTGCTTGAACGGTCAAAGTTTTGCCTGCGGCAAAACAGTTTCAAAGTGGATCAAAACCGTCCAGTCGGGGACTGATGTGCCGGTGTTCTGAAAGTTGCTGATTCA
>CAIJKT010000869.1 GCA_903821255.1 uncultured Lentisphaeria bacterium
GCATACTGGATAAGCGAACCTGACCACGGAATGTATGACGCCATGAACAAAGGCATTATCCGCACCTCCGGCGATATAGTCGGCATCATCAATTCCGACGACTATTACTTCCCCGGCGCATTCAGAAAAGTGGCGGATGCTTTCGTCGATGAAAGTCTTGACCAGTATATTTTCTGGGGCGATATCGTACAGGGTGATGACCTGACCCTGGGCTGGCGTCCATGGAATCTCAAACGCGGCGCATTTGCCCCGCATCCGTCCATGTTCTGCCCGAAGCGGATTTATGACCGCATCGGCGCCTACTCCACTGACTATAAATTGCTTGGCGATTATGACTTTATGTACCGCGCCATTCATAAATACGGCATTAAACCGCTCTATCTGCATGAACCGATTGCATTCTTCCGTCCCGGCGGTCTGGCGTCGCAAAACATTCTGCCCGCGCTCAGAGACGAATTGCGTGTAAAACTGAAGTACGGCCAGCCGTTCACCATTGCATATCCGCTGTTTCTGCTTAAAATTATCAAAAACAGTCCGAATATAATTAGAAACTGGCAACTGAAGAAATGAAAAAAAGGCTTAAATGAATACCTTTATCCAATTTCAAAGAGGACTGCGGGAGTTGCCGCTGGCAACATCCTGGATGCTTAATGATATTGCCGAAATGAAAGGTCGCCAGCAGCTTTTTACTCAGCAGTCGCCGCAAAAACTCAAAGTCCTCCGGGAACATGCGATTATTGAGAGTACGGTTTCCTCCAACCGTATCGAAGGTATACAGATCGATGATAAACGTATCGGTACCGTGATTTTTGGCTGTAATAACCTGAAAGACCGCAACGAGGAGGAGATACGCGGTTATCGTCAGGCGCTTGATTTAATTCACGCCTGTTCCTGTAAGATGCCCCTGAGCGAAACGTTGATCCTGGAGCTCCACCGACTGTCACGCGGGGATATATGGGACTCCGGCAAGTTGAAGAACAAAGACGGCGATATCATTGAAACCTATGCGGATGGTCGGCAGCGACTCCGTTTTCGCACCGTATCCGCGGCCGATACCCCGGCGAGTCTCGCCAAATTGCTTTCACTTTACCATGAATTTACCAGCGAACAGCGCATTCCTCCGTTAATTGCGCTGGCGGCTTTTAACCTGGACTTCCTCTGTATTCACCCGTTCAGGGATGGCAACGGCAGAGTGTCGCGCCTGCTGCTGCTACTGGAACTCTATCATCATGGATTTGAGGCCGGACGTTATATCAGCCTGGAAAAGTCGATTGAAGATACCAAGTCGCAATACTACGAAACTCTGGAATTGTCATCCCGAAACTGGCATGAACAAAAACACGATCCATGGCATTATATCAATTACCTGTTGTTCGTGATAAAAAATGTCTATAAGGAATTTGAAGCCAGAGTTGAGGGAATGCGCTCTCCCAAAGGTGCCAAGACCGAACTGATTCTCAGCGTGATCAATGCCATGCCAGATGCCTTTGCCCTGCGTGAAATTGAATCGAAATGTCCAGGCGTCAGCCGCGACATGATTCGCGCCGTGCTTAAACAAGGCAGACAAGACGGTTCGCTGGTCTGTGAGGGACGCGGCCCCGGCTCCCTCTGGCGTAAAAAGGGTAATATCTCTTTATAGAGGTAATAATAAGGGTAAGATGAAATTATTATTTTGGATATTGGCGGTTAAGCGAAGAGTGCCTGGAAACTTTAACTTTTTCAATTTCAAGAACATTTTAAAATGAAAAAAATATCAATTTTCCCCAGATATAACACGTTAGGCGCTTCCAGCCGCTACCGGTTTTACATGTATGCCGAAAGACTGGTCAAAGCCGGTTATGAGGTGCGGATTTCTTCATTTCTGGACAATGATTACCTGACGCGGCTTTACAGCAGCCGGAGAATCAATCCCTTAATGATTCTGCGTTCATATATCCGCCGTCTGTACAAGGCGTTTTTCAGCTCAAAATATATTCTGCTGGAATATGAATTGTTCCCGTATCTGCCTTTCTTTTTCAGCAGGCTGTTTCTTGCCGGGAAAAAATACGTCCTCAATTTCGATGATAACGTCTGGACCAAGTATTCCGGCAAACCGTGGCTCAAAGGCAAATATGACCGCCTGATCAAAAATGCCGCCGGGATAATTGCCGCCAATGAATATCTTTATGAAATAATCAAAAAGCACAATCAGAACGTAATCAAAATTCCCACGGTAATCGATCTGGATTTATATCAGGCGGAATATCCTAAATTTGAACGCTTTACAATCATCTGGATAGGGACTCCGGTCACTTACAAATATGTGCTTCAGTTTGCCGGCACTTTCCGGCAGATGGCCGGGGAACTGGACTTTGAACTGTTGATCCTGTCCGCCGCCTCGCTTGAGAAAGACCGCATCCCGGGCGTGAATATGCGATTTGTCAACTGGTACCCGGCCATTGAAGCAGAATACTTGACCCGCAGCCATGTCGGCATCATGCCGCTGACCGATGACGATTTTTCACGGGGGAAATCAGCTTTTAAGATTATTCAATATCTGGCCGCCGGCTTGCCGGTTATTGCCAGTCCGGTGGGCGAAAACTGCAATGTCATCAATAGCGGCGAGAACGGTTTTCTGGCGGATTCTCCTGACGAATGGGCGGATTCATTGAAAAAGCTTTATTCCGACCATGCCTTGTATTCAAGAGTCGCCGCTGCCGCGAAAAAGTCTTCTTCTGAATATTCCATTCAAAAATACTTCCCGATTTTTCTGGACTTTATGGAAAAATCTTTTTCCGCCGACAAAGAGCGGACATAAAAACCGCTCCGTCTCAACTATTTGATGCCTTCTTCCTGATGCTTGTTGGTTTTATTCAGGATGCTGGTCAAATCGTGAAAAGTGTGGCTCATTTTGTATTTGAAAGTATGCTTCTTTGAATCATCATCAACTTTTTTCGACTCCTGCTCGGCAATATAATCCTGATGAAGCTTGTAATATTTCTGGTTCAGTTCTTCAATAATGCGAATTCTGTCAACTTCGTTCTGGACTCTTTCATCGGCAGTAAGCAAGTAATCCGGCTTATAATATTCTCTGACTATTCTGATCGCCTTGTTGAGATAATCTTTCTGCAAGTGCTCTGGCAGAGTTTCGGAAAAGCTTACAATATGGATAAATTTCTCCATTATTCTTTTTGACTTCTCCGTATCCAGAGGCAGCTCTGTCATCAGAAAAAGCTCGCTTCTTTCTGCTTTGTACTGTGAGCGCATTTCGGCGTTTATCAGTCTTTGCTCCAGTGCTTCGCTGGCCGCAAAATCATCCCGCAGCGAAATATACAAATCCCTGATATCATCCGGAATATAGTCTTCGGGATTAAGTGTCTCATTTTCTTTTTTATGCGGAACCCGGTACGAATCCTGGCCGCCGTCGAGTCCGTCTTCTTCTACTTGCCGGAAAAACAGAATTCCCTGCCGCGCCTTGGACTCAAGCTCAAAATCTATCTCCTCCTTGGTAAACTTGTATTTCCCGTAAACTTCCGGTTTATGATCTCTCAGAATCAACGGGCCGAATGAAGTTAATTCAAGGGTTTTATTGTAGATAAAAGATTCATAGATTAAATGATTCAACGCTGCCGGACGGTCTTCAAATTCAGGAGATTTCGGGTGAGCAGGAGCCGTCGATGCCGTTTCCTGCGCAGGCTGTGATTGCACTTCCGGCTCCGGTGATTGTTCCGCTTGCGGTTCTGCCGGGGCTTCGACTTGCAATAATCCTTGAATATAACCCAGTCCGGCTTCAGTCAGATCATAGCTGGAGGCGTCGACTAACTGTAATAAGCCGTTGGCTTCCATCGTCTGGATCGTCCAGCTCAAATCTTCATCAGGAACAGGATTATTCTCATCAACGGTGATATTGTTCAAATCCAGGCGGTTTTCACGCAGGCTCGGGTAAATAGCCTCTATCAAAATTTTGCGGAAATACTCTTCAGAATAATCACTACTCATAGTAAACTTTCTCCGGCAAAATCAGTTATAACAAAATGCTAATACACTTTTAACCAACTATTAACAAACACAAGATACTCCCGTCCACCATATTCTACAATGCTTTTTATTATTTTCAAATGTTTTTTTCAAATTCATCCACAAATCACAGCCTGGCAGTAATGGCTCAGTGAATCGGTGATTCGGAAAAGGTGTTTACATCAGA
>CAIJKT010000870.1 GCA_903821255.1 uncultured Lentisphaeria bacterium
CGGGTTATTTTACGCGAATGCTTTCTCAAAGGCAATAATTCCGGGACTGTTTTATGAAAACGACACAACAAAAACTGAGTGCAATGGTGCTGGCCGCGGGCCTGGGCACCAGGCTCCGTCCGCTGACTGATATCATACCGAAACCGCTGATTCCGGTCTGCAACCGGCCAATGCTGGAAATCGTCATGTCGAATCTGCTCGACGCCGGAATCACCAAATTTGCGGTGAATACCCATTATCTTCCGGAAATGGTCAATGACTTCATCAATCAATCCCGCTTTAAAGAGATGACGGAAATCTTTTACGAGCCGGAAATACTGGGAACCGGCGGCGGGCCGGTCAACGCCCGGAAAATGCTTTCTCAAAACGAATATTTCATTATCCACAATTCGGATATCCTGACGGACATGAACCTTGCTTCGCTGATCGCCCACCATTTCAAGTCCGGCCGGAAGATAACCATGTCGCTGGTGGAAGGCCCGGAGAACCGCGTCCGCGTGACGCCGGACGGCGGGATTCACGATATTTTATCTTCGCTGGGCAGGAATCCGTCCGGCAGCCGGCTGATGACCTATTCCGGCGTGATGGTGCTCTCCCGCGACATTTTTAAATATCTGCCCGAAACCGCAGTCAATTGTTCGATTATCCGCGGCATTCTGGAAATGATGAAAGCCGAGCCGGATGCGGTCGGCGCGTATATTGAAAAGGACATTTACTGGAACGATCTCGGCACGCTGGAGCAGTATTTTGCCGCGCACAAAGATGTGCTGGAATGGAACCGGGTGCGGCTGCCTTATTTTCAATCACTCCATCGTCTGTGCATTGATAAAGAAGCAAAAATTTCTCCATCGGCGGAACTGTCCGGGTTCTGCGCGGCGGGCTGCAAAGTCCGCATTCATGACCATGCAATGGTTATGAACTGCATCCTGTTTGACGGTGCGGAAGTTCAGTCCGGAGATTTCCGGTGCAATGAAATTATCACTCCGCAAATGGGTATTCACCGCAATATCCATGAACTTAAACGTTTGCAGATTCTGGCCGGAGAAGATTTCAGCCATATCCGGCTGACTTCGCTGCGCGAGCAGGGATCGCTGCGCGGTTTTTACCGCCTGAGCAATCACCATAAAGCCAGGGTGCTGATGCTGTCCGACGGCATGGACCAGGATTTCGACCGGTTTATTTATATCGGCAAATTTCTCAATAAATTCAATTTCCCGACGCCGGAAATCTATGCCTTCGAACCGGAGGAATTTTCCGTGCTGATGGAAGACCTGGGCAATGAAACGGTTTTCCGCCGCTTGCAGCATTTAAAAGATCCGCGGGATATTGATAAACTGTATGAAGAGATTATCGATACCCTGCTGGATTTCCAGCTACGCGGCACCGCGTTGTTTAAGCGCGGCGATGCACCGATCCTGCGCACATTCGACCGCAGCTATCTGCGCTGGGAAACCCAGTATTTCAGCAGGCAGTATCTGGAAGGTTACTGCCATATTTCCCCGGATGAATGCAATATGCTGAACCCGGAATTAGATCAGTTGGCGGCGCATGTGGAAAAACAGCCGAAAATCTACATGCACCGCGACTTCCAGTCGCAGAATATCATGGTCCGCGACGGGCGCATCCGATTTGTGGACTTCCAGGGTTCCAGAATCGGTCCGCTGGGTTATGACATCATGTCGCTGGTCAACGACTGCTATATCCATTTTGACCGCAGCCGGCGTCATCATCTGACAGATTATTATTGTTCGCGATTGCAGGAGATGGACGCTAAATACTCCGCCATTGATCTGGAAGACTGTCTGATTACCGCCGGTTTGCAGCGTAATATGCAAGCTCTCGGCGCGTATGGTTTTCTCGGCTTGAACCAGGGAAAAAAGCAATACCTGGATTTCATTCCGCGCGGCATGGAATTGCTTAAAGAAGGCATTCACAACCTTCAGAAAAGCAAATCTCCGCTGCATCTGCCCTGCCTCTCCGAACTGATCGAACGACTCTGAAGATCAGCCTTCCATGCCTTGAGCGCCTTTACGGAAACGTCCCGGCGCCACTCCGGTGTATTTCTTGAAAATCCTGGCAAAAAAGAATTCGTCATTATAGCCGCAGTTTCCGGCGATTTCCGCCAGCGACTGTCCGCTGGAACAGAGCAGATTTTTCGCCAGCTCCAGCCGTTGCTCCGTCAGATAGCGCAGCGGTGAAACACCGAACGTTTTTTTGAACAAATTTGAAAAATAAACCGGGTGCAGATTGACCTTGCCGGCCAGCTTCTTCAAATCAAACTCCTGGGCCGGATTACCGCGCATCGTCTCCAATGCCGGACTTAGCCGGATGAGTACATTTTCCGGAGGCATCAGCGTTGTCCAGTTTACCGGCAGAAAGCTGGCGGTTAAGTCCAGCAGCGCGGCATATTTTTTCAGTAAACCCGCCGGGTTACAGGTATCCAGCCCGGAAATAATTCCGGAAAACATTGCCTCCGTCCGCTTTGTTGCCGTAATTTCATACGGAGGGTCATAAAAATTGAATACGCTCAGTCCCGGCATGAATTCCAGACGAAAATGCAGCCATTGCAAATATATCTGAGCGCTGCATGAGTAGTCCGCCGTCCGCCCGTCCGGAAACAGATAAAGCCGGCCCGGACGCAACTCTACCGTCCGGTCGGCATAAGTCACAGAGCCGCGGCCGTAGCGCAGCACATAAAGCCTTGCGAAATTGCTGTTGATATGTTTGCCTCCCCAGAGTACGCCATACTCCTGGGCCATACCCGCCTGCAGCCGGACATTGACTGAAGTAACCTGAGGATATAAAAAATTATAATTTGCCATAAATCTGTGAAAAGTTAATTTTTTTATTTAATAAATCTATACTTTTATTAATAAAATACGAGTAGAATATATAATGTCAAATAAATAGAGTTTAATATTTCAGCATGGAGCAGAGAACATGTCTTTCAAAAACGGCTGGGCGGCGATTAACATGGAGTTTTCGGATAAAGTTCCCCGTACTGAATATTCGGCGGGATTCCACTGGGACTTAATCAGGGCCGTAACCGGTATTGACACGTCTGTCGAAGTCAACCGTCCGGGCGCCAGGCGTGAATTTTTAAAATGCTGGGATTATTCTATGGATTGGAGTATTCTGGTCCACAATAGTTTCCTGGAGGAAAAAGGAGGGCGGACTACGAAAATGGGCCA